>JAZRFO010000182.1:0-4238 GCA_045643685.1 Acutalibacteraceae bacterium | reverse complement strand
ACTGGCAGAGATATGACCTTGGCGGTTCTTCAAAGCTTTCATTCGAAGAAGGCGTTGACTCTTACGTAACTTATGCAGGTTCACTCCACGACAACGTTACAAAGAGCCTTTACAAGGTTAAATCCACAATGTGCAACTGCGATGTTGTTACCATCCCCGACCTTCAGAGAGATGCAAAACTCACACTCGTTAGTGCAACAAGTATTGTTGAAGGTGGCGCACACGACGTTACACTTAAGACAAATACAGGTAATATCAGATAAAGATAAAACAAAAACGCTCGACCTTAAAGGTCGGGCGTTTTTTAGTTAGGAGTGAGGAGTTTAGGGGCACTTAGTGCCGATTGTATACTCGTTTCGCAAAGCGAAACATATCGAATTATTGTTTTCTTCAACTGATGAGAAAACGCAAGAGAACTACCCACCACCATTGCCGTTGGCAATGGTCCCCCTCCCTATCCGCCAAGGCGCACAGGGATGATAGGCTTCGCGTTTATGAAACTTTATTTATAACTCACTTCTTTTGTTATTTCTTTTAAAAACTCAAGGGATTTGTTCATACATGCCACCGCGGGTTTGTTACCTGTGCCGAAGTTCAGGTGGAAGCAATGGTTATTATGGAATCCCTTTACGTGGTATGAGTCAAAATAAGGTACACATTTTTTAAGTTTTTCTGCCATGGGTTCACCCTGATTCTGACAGACTAAATCATCATCCGCCCAACAGATAAAGGTGGGACACCATTTGTCATTGACAAAGTGTGAGGGTGAAATATAGTCATAATATTTGTATTCTGTGATGTTTGAAAAGTCCTTTTTCAAATCAAAATCAAATACCATTCGTGCAGTCTGAGGAATAACACCCATAAGGGAAGTACCCTTAAGAAGCACTTCAAGGTCATATATACCGCACATAAGCATAAGACCGTTAATATTGATTTTCACTTCCTCGCACTCTACGGCTTTGCGAAGCTCATCGTCAAACTTAAGCGCTGCAATGTAGGAGCAGATAAATGCACCCGAGCTATCCCCTGTAAGAATGATTTTGTTTTCATCAATATTGTATTTTTCAAAAAGCTTTACGGCAGAGTTTGCACCCTTTACGCAACCGTAAAACATTTCGGGACAGGCCGCCTCAGGTGGCATTTCATAATTCACATTATAAACAAAATAACCCTCGTTGGCATAGAACTCGCTTATGCTTACACGGCATTTTTTATCGCCCATTATAAATCCGCCACCGTGGAAATAAATCACTAATGGGTGTTTTTTGCCGTCCTTTAAAATTTCAGGCTTGAAATACAAATCCGCTTTTTGTCTTTCGCCCTCACCGTAAGGAATATCCCTGACGGAAACTATGCCCTTGTACTTTTTAACATTCTGCATCGGGTAGCAAATACCGTCAACCGCTTTAAAAACTAATTGAGCTTTATTCATAAAATCCCCTCACAAGATAAAAGTTCTATTTTTTACCTTTTTTTACATTTTATTACACCTAAATGGAAATTACAAGCAAAATTTTCACATTTATTTTTCCACGGTCTGACGCTCAATATCACGTTTTAATTTCAAAATTATCCGCTTTTCCAATCGGGATATATAGCTTTGGGATATTCCTAAAATATCCGCAACCTCTTTTTGTGTATGCTCCTTTTTACCCTCAAGACCGAAACGCATATTCATTATAAGACGTTCCCTGTCCGATAAATCCTGCATACAGTTGTGTAAAATCCGCTTTTCGTCCTCCTGCTCCACATTGTCGTTTATTTCAAGTCCGTCACTGCCTAAAACATCGGAAAGCAAAAGCTCGTTACCGTCCCAGTCCACATTCAGGGGTTCATCAAGGGAAATATCCAGCTTTTGTTGATTTATTTTCCGAAGATACATCAGTATTTCATTTTCAATACACCTTGATGCGTAGGTTGCAAGTTTAATATTTTTATCCGCTTTAAAGGTGTTCACCGCTTTTATAAGACCGATTGTGCCGATGGAAATCAAATCTTCAATATTCACACCCGAGTTTTCAAATTTTTTAGCTATGTAGACCACAAGGCGTAAATTATGCTCCACTAATTTATCGCGGGATTTAAGGTCACCCTGTTGTAGGCGGTCAATAATCGCCTGTTCCTCCTCCTTTGAAAGGGGTGGCGGTAGCATCTGGGGACTGTTTATGTAATATACTTCCCCTTTTCCAAGACTTAAGATTTTCAACCGCCACTTTTTTATTATATCAAGTATGTTTTTCATTGGCTTTAATCTCCTTCCACTCCGAATCAATGATACTACTATGTAAAATCAGGTTATATTCACCGTCCGAGAGCCTTTTGTTGCTCAGAGCAAGGCAGAATTTAATATTATCCGTCTTTTTATTACCGCTTTTAATCTCCACCTTTTCAGGAATTATGGCAGGTAAAAAGCCATCACCCGACAGTGTCATACAAGGAACAAGATGTATTTTACCCATAAGGCTTTTGGGTATATTTTCGTACATTCCGCTTTTTAAAATTTTAAGCTCCTCGAAACTGAAAAGGGGTGCTAAAGCGGAAAGCTCACCGATTATAACGGCTCTCCCCGAAACACCGTATTTTAAATTATTCCCTGTATCGGCAAAGCCCCTGAGAGTAACCTCAGTATTCCGAAAAGTGATTTTAACTTCGTAAATTTTATTCTTCACCGTATGTTTTGTCAGCAAAAAATTCACCACCATAAATGCACCATATATCAGCAAAACAGACCCCACAAGGTAGGTTATGCTCATATCAAAATAGACAGTTCCGTTCATATATAAAATATTCTGCGGTTTAAAGGTAATCTCCAGGGCGTACATAATACCGCCGAACAAAAAGCTTATGGCAAAAAAGGATATAAAAACCTTAAAAAAGCCCCTTACACTACGTGGTAAAAAGCCCACACCTGTAATCAAAGCCGCTATGATAATTTTATAAAGAACACAAACCAATAGTGGGATATCCTCGTAAAAAATAATAAGTGACGAAAAGCCCCCTATAAGAGAGGCTACACCCACTCCCCATTTACTTGTGGCTCTTTTGCAAACAAGCCTTACTGAGACTATTAAAAGATATGTAATTATAATATTCACGCCCACAAGGACATCCGCGTAAACCGTCATTAAGTCACCCCCTACGGATATATTATAGTTTTTATAGAACAAAACTTTTGTCGCTAAAGGTCGGGTAAAAAAATATTAGTTGACATAAAGATAAAATATATTTAAAATTAATTAAGGTGATACAGATGAAATTTTATAAAAATGCAAAGGTTATTTTTCCCGACTCCATAAGGGATTGTGTTGTTGTAACTAACGAGGGTAAAATTGTTGATATTACGGAGCATTTCGAGGAAAGTCCCGAAACCACCGTTATTGACTGTAAAGGTTTATACCTTGCCCCCGGTTTTATTGACATTCACGTTCACGGTGGCGGTAACAAAAGCGCCATGAGCGAAAATCCGGATGACATAGTGGCAATGGCAGAGGCTCACTTAAAATACGGCACCACATCCATAGTGCCTACAACCCTTGCTGCCCCTGTGGAGCAATTGAAAAAGGTTGTTAACTCAATAAAAACGGCTTCCGAAAAAAGCAAGAATGCCAATATTCTTGGTGTGCACCTTGAGGGTCCGTATATTTCTATGCAGTATAAAGGTGCTCAGAGTCCCGAGAATATTTTAAACCCCAAAAAGAATCCTCCCGACGAGCTTTTTGAACTCTGGGATAAAATACTTATGATGGGTGCAGCACCCGAGTGCGAGGGTGTCCTTGAATTGGGTGATAAACTCAGAAACCGCGGTATTGTCCCTTCTGTGGCTCACTCCGCCGCAAGTTTCGAACAGGTAGAAGAAGCGGTAAAACACGGTTTTTCGGACGTTACGCACATTTATAACGCTTGTTCATCCTGTTTTAAAACAGGACTTTTCAGAAACGCAGGTGTTGTTGAAGCAGGGCTTTATATGAATGAACTGACAGTTCAGACCATTGCGGATTTACGTCACCTGCCCCAAGGATTACTGAAGCTCATTTACAAATGCAAGGGCGATGACGGTATGTACCTTATTACCGACGGACTTGAATTTGCCGCAAGTGACATAAAAGAAAATACCGTTTACACTCAGGAAAACGGTATTGGTGTTATTTATGAAGATAATGTAATGAAACTTGCAGACCGTTCTGCTTTAGCAGGTAGTGCCGCAACCCTTTCGGACTGTGTAAGGAATATGTATA
>JAZRFO010000181.1:0-2744 GCA_045643685.1 Acutalibacteraceae bacterium | reverse complement strand
CCGAAGTTTGCAACCATCCACTCCTCGGGAATACCACCACCGGAGAAGAAATATCTGTCCTCACCATCTGATGTGAAAAGTTGAATATCCACGCCCAACTCGCGCATAAGGTCACGAAGCCAGTAAAGATATTTCTTATCTCTACCAAATGAACCATATTCATTCTCTACCTGCATTGCTATAATTTTACCGCCGTTGGTTTCAAGGTAGGGAACAAGTTTAGGTATAAGCACTTTAAAGAAATCTTCAACAGCTTTTATGTAAGTTTTATCCCAACAACGAAGTCTTATGTTTTTATCTTTAAGAAGCCATGCGGGAAGACCGCCAAAATCCCATTCGGCACAAATATACGGGCCTGGACGCACAATTACGTAAAGACCTAAATTCTGAGCCGTTTCCACAAATTTTACAATATCAAGCATACCCTCGAAATTAAACTGACCCTTTTTAGGCTCGTGGAAATTCCAAGGAACGTAAGTTTCAACAGTATTAAGACCTGCGGCACGGAGTTTTAAAAGTCTGTCCTCCCAATACTCCTGCGGTATTCTGAAATAGTGCATTGCCCCTGAATAGATGTGAAATTCTTCACCATCCATATAAAATTTTCTGTTTTTCATTTCAAGCATAATATATTCTCCTTATTTGCCGTAATTTATTTCATTAAGGGCTTCTTGCATTCTGTCTGGTCTGCGTGTGGTTATATTATCGGGTCCGTATGACAGAATTTCATAAATATCACTATAATCATTTACTGTCCAGATTGAAACGAGTAAACCATTTTCGTGGAATGTATTCACAAGTTTTTCCGTTGCATTATTTTTGTTAAAATTAATACCCACGGCACCGCAATTTTTCACTTTGCTTACAAGGGATGTAAGGTATTCGTCGGTTTGCTTCTTTTCGGGAAGTACATCCACATTAAGATAATAATCTATATCGGGACAATCCTTTTTTACTTTTTCAACATCCTTTTCTTCTATGCCCGTAAAAAATATTCTGTCCTTTACATCTGTTTTATCCGCAACCTGATTTACAGTATATAAATAATCTACACTTTTAATATCAACATTAACCTTTAAGCCGTCGTATTCTTTGACCTTTAAAAAGGCTTCTTCAAGAGTAACCTCATCACCCTTAGGCTCATCGTGAGCAAGTACGGGTTTTCCGTTATAATATTGAACATCAAACTCAACAATTTTTGCTCCTAAGGACACGCCTACATCAATAGATTCCAAGGAATTATCAGGAGTATCAATACAACCTGTGTGGGCGGTATATGTAAAATCCTCTGTGATTTTCAAAGGTTTATTTTTATATTCTTCGGTTTTTAAATACATTGAAAAAATCACTCCTGAACCTATTGCAAATACCAATGCAAGACACACAAAAGCTGCAATAACTTTTTTATTTTTCATAATTTGCCTCACTAAATTTTAATTCACCTTTGATTATACCTTTTTCTGCAAGGAAAAACAAACGAAAAATAAAAAAACGGCAACTGCTACAAAGAGTTTACCTTCTATTTGTTACACTTGCCGAAAATTTCTGTTTTGCTATTGAAAAAGCCAACAAAAACTGATATTTTTATTATTGGTGATAAAATGAAAAATGAAAAAATAAGGAAAATCGCTCTCACCGCAGTTTTTTTAAGTGTAGGGTTGGTTTTACCCTTTTTAACGGCACAAATTCCCCAAATTGGTGAGCGATTATTACCCATGCACATACCCGTATTTTTATGTAGTCTTATATGCGGTTGGCAATACGGTGCAGTATGTGGCTTAATTCTTCCCCTTTTGCGCTCATTCCTCTTTGGTATGCCCGAATTATATCCGTCGGCTTTTTCAATGGCTTTTGAGTTACCCGCTTATGCCATTATCTGCGGTCTTATTTATATGTGTTTCAAAAAGAAAAATCTTATTGCAACATACGTTTCCCTTGTGAGTGCTATGCTCGGAGGACGAATAGTTTACGCAATAGTTCAAGCCTTTATTCTGGGACTTGGTGAAGATGGCCTGACCCTTTCGATTTTTATAACCAAAGCTTTCGCAAGACCATTACCCGGTATAATCCTGCAACTGATACTTATTCCCTCAATTGTATTTGCACTGAACAAAATGAAACAAAAATTATTAAAATAGATATATATTACTTTATTCCCATAAGGTTGTAGACAAATCTGCAGGATGGCGTGTTTGTGGCACGACGGTGTATATAGATACTCCGAGTGGCAAAACACGACAAATAAAATCAAAAGAGTCGGACGCATTTGCGTCTGACTCTTTTAGTTTTATGTTTATGCTGGTTTATCGGAAGCCTGTAATTATACTTTTTCTACTGAAATAACTACGCTTTCGCCGTTAATATCCCATTTCTTTGCGTTTGCGCCTTCGTCACCGAGGACAATTGAATCGGAAAGAACAACTGTTGAAATAGTTGTTTCGTTTTTCTTTGCAATTTCAAAGAGTTTTTCGTTACCTGTCAATGTAACGTTGATTCTGTCCATAACGTTGAAGTCGGAATCCTTACGCATTGTCTGAATCTTACTGATAAGTTCTTTTACAAAGCCTTCTTCAATAAGTTCGGGTGTAAGCTCTGTATCAAGAGCAACAGTAACACCTCTGTCAGAAACGGTGAACACGCCCTCTTTCTGCTTGGTTTCAAGAAGAATATCTTCGGGAGCAAGTTCAACATCGCCACTTGCAAGGTTAAGTACAAGTTTACCCTCTGCATCAAGAGTTGCTTTA
>JAZRFO010000180.1:0-3896 GCA_045643685.1 Acutalibacteraceae bacterium | reverse complement strand
TTACATAGAAATATTGCACAAATTTTATTCACTTCGTCTGTATTTTTCAAACAGAAAATTTTTTTGAAAAAAATTTAAAAAAATGCTTGACTTTTTCAAAAACGATGATATAATAGTCAATGTTCTTCGGAGGACGAACAGCCCTTCGCAGTCGGTGTTGATGGCGTTGAGGGTCCACCCGTTCCCATCCCGAACACGGTAGTTAAGCTCAACAGCGCCGAAGATACTTAGTGGGAAGCCGCTTGGGAAAATAGGGCGATGCCGACACTAACAAAAACAACCACCCAAAAGGGTGGTTGTTTTTTTCTTGTTTGATAAAATTGCGAGATTGGAGTTTTACTCACCTCGCAGTACCTTTGTACAGCTTCGGTTCATAATTCCCCCAATCTCATCAATTTTCTCTGCACAATAAATTCGCAAAACACAAAACAAAAAATTTCGGGGCTTGCGTCAGTTATAATGCTGACCGCAGGTCCCGAAATTCCTAATTCCTCATTCCTAATTTTTCAAGCATTAAACTTCGCTTCAACTCGGTTTATGGGCACACCCATACCTGAGAAGCGTTTTTCATACTCGGTCATAACGTTGCCTTCCATATACTCGGAGTTATGAAGGTCAAAGGTGAGTTTATGGAGTATCATACCATATTCCTTAAATTCTTCCAAAGAAAAGTCAAAAAGACCTCTGTTGTCGGTTTTAAAGAATATTGCACCGTCTTTTTTCAAAATTTTCTCATAAATTGCAAGGAAGCTTCTGTATGTAAGTCTTCTTTTTTCGTGACGTGATTTGGGCCACGGGTCTGAGAAGTTAAGGTAAATTCTGTCGATACCGCCTTCGGGGAAAATCTCCGCAAGTTCCTTTGCATCAACGCAACATACTCTTATATTTTTGAGTTCGCTCTTTTTTACCTTTTCTGCGGCTAACATCAGAACGTCGGAAACCTTTTCGATGGCAATAAAATTCACGTCGGGCTCTTTTGCGGCGGTACCTACAATAAAGTCACCCTTACCGCAACCGATTTCTATACGCAAAGGGTTGTCATTCCCGAAAAGTTCACGGGATGTACATCCTTCTTCTCTTAAATTTTTAATTACAATATCTCCGCATGCCTCAAGTCTTTCGGCACCATGTTTTTTCTTCTTTACTCTCATACAATAAACCTCACATAAGTTCTGTCGTCAAAGGACAGATTATTTTCCTGTAATCCCTTGGTTGAACGGTAATCGCCGTCACAAAGGGGATTATTTTTCAGTTCTTTTTGTAATTTTTCTTCGCTTTCTTTTAATGTGGTGCAAAGCTCGGGGTAGCCATCACTTGCAAGGACTATCTCATCACCGCTTTTTAATTTATGAATATCAATATCCTTCTTATGTACTTTGTTGCCGTCAATAACACCATAAGAAAATCTGCCCTCGCCGTTGGCAAAAATTCTTTGTTTCTTTATAACAGGCAATATGAATTGTCTGCCAACATCATTTTGGGTCAACTCCTCAAAAGAAGCACCCTCCCGACGGGCGATTTCGAGCACCAGAGAACGCATATCCGAAACTATACGGTCAATTTCTTTACTATGAGTAAAAAGTTCACCGTTTATAATGCATTGACAGTCACCGATACTCCAGATTTCATTTCTGTACCTACTGTAAATAATAACACTTGCAGCGGCGCTTCGGGTTTCAACGTTCTCGTCGTACAACTCCCCAACCTTTCGGGACATAATATCAACCGCTTTAAAAACGTCAATATCGTAATCAAACTCCGCAACCGCGTCACAAACAAGCCTTGCGGCTACTATGCCACCTGTTTCGCCATTGAAAAGAGTATTATCCTTGGCGGTAACACCATCCGCGACTACTATAAAATTTTCGTTATAAAATAATTTATCTTCACAAAGGCTCTCGTCGGGTGACTTACCTTTTATAAATTGTTCCAGTATTTTCATCTACAGTCCCCCAATAGAAAATATTATATTTATAAGAATATCCTTTGTCAATCAAAATACTTGTATTTATAAAAGGTCTTGTGTATAATACTTATATTTATTTTATTAAAGAGGTATATGATGGAACACAAACACGAAAACAAAAACATTGATATGGGTTTGCAGTTAAACAAAAAAACCATGATTGCTTTAACCCTCGTTCTCGTTACGGTTTTGGCATTTATTGGTGTATTAACTCAGACAATGCCCCGCGGTGAATACCAGATTGCCGAAATCAACGGTCACGATGCAATTGTAGACGGAACTTATACCGAAATGCCCGACTACAAAATGCCTATTTGGAAAATCATTTTGTCACCCGTACTTTGCTTTGGAAGCAGCCAGGCAGGTACAGGCCTGACAATCATACTTATGATTGTCCTCGTTGGCGGCTCATTCCTCATCCTTGACAAATGCGGAATACTCAAATACATAATGGCTACTCTTATAAAAAAATTCAGCCACAAAAAATATACCCTTATGGCTGTGGTTATTTTTGTATGTATGCTCTTAGGCTCTACTGCAGGTATACTTGAAGAAAGTATAACCTTAGTGCCCATAGCCGTTGCCATTTCTCTGGCTCTCGGGTGGGACTCCCTTGTGGGTCTCGGTCTTAGCCTTGTATCTATAGCCTGGGGTTTTACCGCTGCAACCTTCAATCCATTCAACGTTGTTACAGTGCAGAAATTAGCGGACCTTGAAGTTTTCTCAGGTCTTTGGCTCAGACTTATTGTTTTTGCAGGCGTATATCTTATTCTTTTCTTATTCCTTTTTATTTACGCAAAAAGAATAGAGAAAAATCCCACAAAATCCCCTGTTTATGAGTCCGACAAGGCATTGCGCAAAAAATACAATCTCGCAGATGCTGATGCCACCCTTGCAAATCCCAACATCCGCAAAGGTACACGCGCTTTTCTTATATGCATACTTATCGACGTGTTGTTTATAATCCTCGACTTCATTTTAAGTACGGGCGGTGTAATTTCACTTCCCGCTATGGCAGTGCTTTTCACCACAGGCGGACTTCTTGCAGGTCATTTCTCGGGACTTCGCGGTAAAAATTTATTTAAAAGTTTTTTACAGGGCACAAAAAGTATTGCCCCTGCAATACCTCTTATAATCTTTGTTGTGGCTATTTCCTACGTGTTGAACGAAGGCAAAATAATGCACACTATCCTTTATGAATTAAATGAACTTATGAAGGGTCTTTCACCCTATGTTGCTATTTTATTACTCTTTGGAGTAATTGCACTTTTAGAATTCTTTATCGGTAGCGGTAGCGCTAAGGCATTCCTTATTATGCCCCTTGTAGCCCCCCTTTCAGACCTTGTGGGCATCACCCGTCAGAGCGTTGTTACCACCTTCTGTATGGCGGACGGTTTTACAAACCTCCTTTATCCCACAAGCGGAATTATGATAATCGCTATTGGTCTTGTGGGTGTTTCCTACGGAAAATGGATTAAATGGTCATGGAAATTATTCGTTGGTGAATTCGTTTTTTCGGCTTTGATTATGCTCCTTATGGTAGCAATAAATTATAATTGAGGTAGTATTTATGAAAAACATAAAGGAACTTCACAATAAACCTCAAAGACCCGAAAAAATACTTCAGTTCGGCGAAGGCAACTTTTTAAGAGCCTTTGCAGATTACCTTGTGGACGTAATGAACGAAAAGGGGTTATTTGACGGTAGCGTTGTTATCTGTCAACCTATTAAAAACGGTCTTTGCGACCTTATTAATGAGCAAAATGGTATTTACACACTTATTCTCAGGGGCAGAGAAAATGGCGAAGCAACCGAAAAAACACGAGTAATAAACAGTGTTTCACGTTGCATTGACCCTTACAAAGACTTTACTTCTCTGCTTCAGATTGCCCGTAGTAAGGATTTAAAAATAATCATTTCCAACACTACC
>JAZRFO010000179.1:0-1915 GCA_045643685.1 Acutalibacteraceae bacterium | reverse complement strand
CTCCTCACCGTTCATTTTATATTTTTTCAGATAATGGGGGGCATCAATAAACACTTCGTCGATGGAATAAACGTGAATATCCTCCGGAGCAATATACTTGAGATACACCTCATATATCTGTGTGCTGTACTGCATATAGAGTGCCATTCGAGGCGGTGCGGTAATAAAGCCCACCTCAAAGGATGGGTCAGTTTTAAGCAGGTTATTATCATAGCTTTTGCCCTTGAACATTTTGTCGGGCAAAGTGTGACGGCGCTTCATATTAACAACACGCAAAACCTCAAGGGCTTCAAAAAGTCTTGCTCTACCGGGCACACCATAGGACTTAAGAGATGGTGAAACCGCAAGGCAGATTGTTTTCTCGGTGCGTGTAGGATCTGCCACAAGGAGATTCGTTGACATAGGGTCAAGTCCGCGTTCAATACACTCAACGGAAGCATAAAAGGACTTCAAATCTATGGCAATATATGTTTTTTCCACCTTTCACGCACTCCTTCCGTCCTCATTTGCATTAGTTATTATACCAAAAGGGATGCAGAAAAAACAATGTGCGAACATAACAAAAAGAACATTTGTTCGATGTACATTTTGTATAAAAGCAACGAACGCATTTAAGCGTACAACCCAAAAATTTATTGTAACAACAAACTAAAAATGAAACAAAAAAGCAGTTGACGGTCCTACCTCTCTGGTTTAAGAGAGGGGGCAAGGAACACGACCGCGCCCTGTGGGCGATGCAGGGAGTGTGAGTTGGCGCAGTGGTCAAAATTGTGCGAAGTGAATAACGAGCAAACAATTTTGGGTACCACAAGAGGACTTAACATTACTTGCCGTAACAATAAACTTTCAAGCGAAAAATAAACTTAATGACGGTCTACCTCTCTGGTTTAAGAGAGGGGGACCGCCTTTTTGTCAATTAGATGTTTTCTTTTAAGTTTCAAGCGTGTGGTTACTTGCGTATAAAAACAAGGTTTGTCGGGTGGTGGAGAGTTCCCGATGCGTCAGCATCGTGGAAACAAAGTTTCCATTTACACCAACTAACCTACACGATTATCTGTAGTCGGGCGCAATAGGTATTCCTTTCTTACGAGCATCACAGACAGTGTTTATAATATGCCGTACATATTCAATATCCTTGTTAACCTCAGTATTTTCAAATCTCAGAATATAGATATCATGACTTTCAATATACTCGGTACGTTTATTATCATACTTTATGTTTTCCTCGTAAAAATGCTGATACCCGTCAATTTCAATTGCAAGTCGTAATTGGGGACAATAAAAGTCAACAATATAGTTACCGATTATTCGTTGCCTGTGGAATTTTGGTGTGCGACCTTTAAGTATCTGATACCACACCTTCTTCTCTTCGTCAGTTTGGTTTTTTCGCATTTCAACCGCATATTTCTTTAAGTTTTCGTTTATTGGTAATGGTTTTCGTCTGTTCATTGTTTCCCTTTGTTATGGAGCGCGGTTAGATTATTACCGTTGAATCTTACGATTCAACAACGCAGATGCGTTGGGAACTCTCCACCGCTCCGTTAAACTATATTTTATGATATAATTTTAGGCTCGTTTGCTACAAATTGCAAGAGGTAAATAAATTAAAAGGCGGTCCCCCTCTCTTAAACCAGAGAGGTAGACCGTCAACTACTTTTTTTGTTCTCTTTTAGTTAAATCTTACGATAGCATTATAATTACGGCGTAGCGTTCCGAAATTTAACATTTATAATTTAAAATTATTTAAGCAAGAACCCAAACCAACAAATCGGACTCGCCTCTGTTAGCAAATGCATAATAAGGGATAAATTTAATATCCTTTGTTTCAAGATTTATCTTTTTGCCAACTGTGAAATACAAGTCATCTGAAAGAGGCTCAATGTAGCCCTTGCCGATAATTGAGGGCACAAGGAAA
>JAZRFO010000178.1:0-6268 GCA_045643685.1 Acutalibacteraceae bacterium | reverse complement strand
GTCCCGGCGCCGCCGCCCTCTGGGGTTCGGTGAATTCAATAAATGCACCGTTATCGGTAGGTTTTAAAATCGCTTCGGCAGGTCTTGCCGCACAACGGATTTTTACGAAACAGGGGAAATCACCCTCGGGGGCTTCACCCGAAAGAAAACTTAAATCATTAATAAAGATTTTCTTTGTGAAAAGTTCTTGGTTATCACCAATTGTAACTGTGTTGTTTTCTGGGTTTATTGATATAACGTACATTGGCTTACCAAAAGCGCCCAAGCCCTTACGTTGACCTATGGTGTATTTATATATTCCTTGGTGAGTCCCTAACTTTTCACCATTGGTGGAAATAAAATCACCCGGTAAAGCTTTTGGGTTAAACTCTTTTTCAATAAAAGAGATATAGTCGTTATCGGGAATGAAGCAGACTTCCTGACTGTCCTTTTTGTGAGCAACCTCAATACCGCGACTTTCTGCAAGGGCACGTATTTCATCTTTGGGCAAATCACTTAAGGGGAATAACAGGTGCGAAAGAAGATGTTGATTTAACCGACAAAGGAAATAACTCTGGTCCTTGCCTGTGGGATTTTTCTTAATATAATATTTGCCGTCAATTTCTACAATATCTGAATAGTGTCCCGTTGCTACGTAGTCGGCACCATTCTTGAGGGCATATTCAACTAATTTACCAATTTTTATGTTTGGGTTACAGAAAACGCAGGGATTGGGGGTAAGTCCCTGAAGATAAGCGTTGCAGAAATAATCTGTAACGGTTTTAAAGCTTTCTCGCTCGTCAATAATATCAAGGGGTATTCCAAGTTTATCCGCAACCTTCTGTGCATCGGCAATATCACCGTCTGCAAGGTCGCCGGGTTTTAGGCGCAAGGTAACACCGCGGACATCGTACCCACGTTCTTTAAGAAGTATTGCCGCCGCGGCAGAATCAACACCACCGCTAAGGGCTACATAAACTAATTTGCTCATATTACTCCTTGTGAAATGACTATTTTTCATACAGATAAATAATAACATATAGTATATGAAAAAGCAAAACAAATTTTCTTTCAAAAAGAGAAAAAAGCGCTTGATTTTTTTTGACGGAAATAGTAAAATATTGTTAATGTAATATATTCGGGGTTTCTGTGCTATTTTGCGGTAAATTTCAACAACTGTATTATAAAAATAGTCTTTATCCCTTATATATCAAGGATTTTTTGGGTAAATAAGGAAAACACCTCTTAACGAGGGAAGCGAAAGGATGGATTATTTTGTCAGCGGATTTACATTGCCATACACGTTTATCTAACGGTTCATTGGGCATCGAGGATTTAATTTTACTTGCTAAAAAACGCGGTGTTACAACAATAGCAATTACTGACCACGATTGCCTCGCCGGAACAGTAAGGGGCAAGGTGATTGGTGAAAGACACGGTGTTACGGTTATTCCCGGTGTTGAACTTTCCGGTACCGATAAAACCACAGGTCAGGAAATACATATGCTTTGCTATAAGCCCGATTTCCCCGACCGACTTGAGGGTCTTTGCCGCCGCAGTTCTTTAATCAGAAAAAAATCAACCCATCTTATGATGCTCAAAACCGCTCAGCGTTACCCTATAACACCTGAGTTCGTTGTTAAATGTGCTACGGGTTCAACTAATATTTTCAAGGTTCACATTATGCAAGCACTTATTGAAAATGGCTTTGCAGACAGAATTTATGGTGACCTTTATAAGGAGCTTTTCTCCTCTGACTCCGAGGGAAATATTAACCATGTTCCCCAGTATGAGGATATTTTTGAAATACTTAAGCAGATTCACGATGCAGGTGGTATTGCGGTTCTTGCAAACCCCCAGCGTTGCAAAAACGATAAACTCCTTGATGAGCTTGTTGAAGCAGGTCTTGACGGTATCGAGGTTTATTCACCCGAGCTTACCCACGAGGAAAAGGTAACCTTTGCAAAATACGCAAAGAAAAAGAAAATCCTTACAACAGGCGGTTCAAACTTCAAGGGTCTTTATAATAAAACAGTTCTTTCTGTTGGCGATTGCGACCTTCCCGACGAATGTGTTGCAGAGCTTAACGCTTACAAAGCCCGTAAGAAAAAAGCAGAAAAGAAAAAAGCACAAGAAAATAAATAAAAATCAGGGAGTTTCATCTGAAACTCCCTGATTTTTTCAACTTTTTTAGTATATCATATCTGCGGTGGTCCAGTTTTTGAGTATTTCTTTCTGGTCTGCTGCTTCTTTTTTTGCGCCTTCTAAGTCGTGGTCGCGGTAGTTACCGCATTCAACGGCACTGACACCGGGAACGTCACCTTCGAAAGTTTCAATGAAAGCGAGGGCATCCTGTGTTAATTTAAGTGCCTCGCCGTGAGTCATACCTGTGGTTAAAAAATAAAAACCTGTTCTGCAACCCATGGGTCCGAAGTAAATGATGTTATCTTTGAATTCGCTGTTTCTTACAAACGTCGCAAAAAGATGTTCGAGGGTGTGAATTGCACCATTTTCCATAACTTCTTCAACGTTGGGGCGTCTCGTTCTGATATCGTATGTAACAACATCTCCGTCAATACGTGAAATGTACATACCTCTTGCTAATTTTGTATGGTCAACGGTAAAACTTGCAATTTTTTCCATAGTATTATTTTCCTTTTCTGTTTTATTATTCTGTGCCTTTTTTCGGATGTTTTTGAAAAAGACCGAAAGTAAATCGGCACATTCATTTTCCATAAATCCCCCTTCATAAAGGGGTGCGAAACTGAAACCGCTTGTAAAAAGATTGGTTACGGAGCCACAGGCACCATTCTTTTTATCCCACGCACCGAAGGTAACTTTTTTGATGCGTGAATTTATAATTGCACCGGCACACATGGGACAGGGCTCAAGGGTAACGTACATTTCACATTCCCAAAGTCGCCAACCCCCAAGTCGGGCACAAGCCTCGTTAATGGCTTCAATTTCAGCGTGGTGCAGGGCATTTTTTACTTTTTCGCGACGGTTTCTGCCTCTGCCGATAATTTTATTTCCTATTGTGACTACTGCGCCAACGGGGACTTCACCCTCTTCGGCGGAAAGCATCCCAAGACGCAGAGCCTCTTGCATAAAATATTCTTTCATTTTATCCTAAAACGTCGGTAAATATATTTGTGAGTGATGATGCAAATACAAGTGAAATTGCTTGGATAGTATAAAGAATGGTAGCGATAATCATACCGGGTGAATTCATGAACTTTCTGAATTTCTTTGCAGATGAGAAATTGGGGATTTTTGAAGACTTTTTCAAAATAAAGTCCTTTTTGTAAACAATAATATAGACAATGAGTGCTACGATACTTAAAACAATACCTCCAATGGAAGCAACGTAGTAGAACGTATTTGCCACATTTTCGTCGAAATATTCAGTAATAACTATAGAAACACAGGACATACCGTTGTTCAGGGCGTGTACAATAATGGCGGGCCACAAACTATCCGTAGCAATGGTAATGTAAGCAAAGAAAAGACCGCATATAAAGGCAAAGGGAATTTGTGTGAAATTGCCATGGAATAAACCGAAAATGAATGCAGAAGCAAATATTGCAAAGGTGTTGCCGTATCTCTGCATTGAGGTCATTAAAACGCCACGCATTGAAAATTCCTCTAAAAGAGGGGGGATAATCGCAATACCAATGAACAAAAGAATGATATCCGCTATACCATTAGGATTATCAAAAGAAGTATAACCCGTATCAATACCTATTGCATAAAAGAGTGAGGAAATAAGAGAAACTATATAGTTTGCACCCATACAACCGCCGAAGGCAACAAAAATAAGAAGAAGTGATTTGAAGGGCTTTTTAGGTGCGCCCAATTTTATGGTGGATTTGTATTTTTTCTCTTTGGTTGTTTTGTCGGTAATCTTTTTCAGTATAAGATGAAGACCGAAGAAAGTACCGCCGATAAGGAATACAGAGAGAATTAAATTAAGAAAAACTAATTCACCAAAGCTGTATGACATGGCACTAATAAGGTCGCCTTTACCGATACCTGTAATTAAGGTCCATATCAATGTTATAATCGCACCTTCGAAATTTGTGCGCAAAAAGCATACAACAAGAGCAAAACCTGCAAGATTACCTAAAGTACGCAAGGTTTTTGAATCTTTTCGTTCCTGTTGTTTCTTTGCTTGTTGCTCCTGTAAATATGAATTATTAAGAATACCCTCTGCAGTAGGGTTACCGTAGTGGTATTGGGGGGCGTTGCCTGTCTGAGCGTTATTGTAAATTGCAGAAGGCGACTGATTATTTGAAGTAGGAGCACTTCTGTAAATAGGTGTTTGCTGAGCCGCGGGAGTATAAGAAGGCACATTGTACGCAATAGTGCCTTGTTGCTTCTGATAATTATTATAAAACGCCTGTTGATTATGGGGTTGAGTTGGTTGCGGTGCGTTTGGCACGTTTTGAGCAGGGTTTTGAGCACAGGGAGTTGAAGGCGCAAGGGGTGTTGCACCGTCAATGGGGGTGTTATTCGCCTGATTTATTATGTTGTCAGAAGTAGTGTTTTCCATAACTTCACCTTCCACACATTTAGATAAGTAAATTATATCAATAACTATAACAAATATCAACTGATAAATTGTGTATACAAAATGAATTTTTACAATATGTAGTATTGCGAAAAAAGTCAAAACAGGGTATAATCTTTCTATGAAAAATTTTAAGGATGGTTACCATGGAAAAGAAAGTACATAAATTACATATTGCAGGTGAAGAGTACCGCATCGTTTCTGATGAATCCACCGATTATATGCAGGATTTAGCTCACGAGGTTGACGCTAAAATGACAACAATTCTCAGGGGTAGCCGTGTTTCTACAACACAGGCGGCTATTCTTGTTGCATTACAGTACGCAGACGATGCTGCTAAAAACAGCGGTAATGCAGATACTTTACGTTCACAGCTTAAAGCGTATCTTGAGGATGCAGCTCAGGCAAAGAGCGAAAGGGACTTCTACAAACGTGAACTTGAAAGAATCAAAGCCGTAAATAACGCCGAAGAAAACAATATCGGCAGACTCTGGTGATAATATGGAAATTTTAAAAATAAAAAAAGTACGTGAGGATGCTAAAGTTCCCAACAGGGCTACTTCCGGTAGTGCGGGTCTTGACCTTTGCGCTTCCATAGATGAACCCATAACCCTTGAGGGCGGTGCTACTGCCGTAATTCCTACGGGTATTGCCATAGCCCTTCCCTCGGCTGAGTATGGTGCATTCGTTTTCCCTCGTAGCGGTATTGCCGTAAAACACGGCATAGGGCTTCTTAACTCCGTTGGTGTTATAGACAGTGACTACCGCGGTGAGATTATGGTTGGTGTTATAAATCAGATTAGCACTCCTTATACCATTCAACCCGGTGAAAGAATAGCCCAGATGGTTATTATGCCCGTATCAATGATGCCTGTGGAAGAGGTTTCTGACCTTGACGAAACTGAGCGTGGTGCAGGTGGCTTCGGCTCAACGGGTAAAAATTAATTTTTAGTTGCAGGTGATTTTTTGTCAACTATTGCTGCTATTGCTACCGCTCAGGCGGCAGCAGGTTTAGGAACAATTAAAATATCCGGTGAAAATGCGCTGACCGTTGCGGACAGCGTTTTTTCTGCTGTTTCGGGTAAAAAGATTTGCGACACCCCCGGGTACAGAGCCCTTTACGGCAAAGTACACGACGGTGAAACTATGCTTGATGATGCGGTTGCTCTTGTTTTCAGAGCACCCAGGAGCTACACAGGTGAGGACGTTGTTGAAATCAGTTGCCACGGGGGACTTTTTATATTAAAAAGGGTTCTTCGTGCGGTGCTTAATGCAGGTGCAGAGCCTGCGGAGGGTGGCGAATTTACAAAAAGAGCCTTCCTTAACGGTAAAATGGATTTGTCCGAGGCAGAGGCGGTTATGTCCTTGATTTCTGCATCGGGTGAAGAGGCAAGAGCGGCAACACTTAATGCCCTTGACGGTGCTTTGAGCCGTGAAATTACCGAGTGCCGTGATAAATTAGCACTTACTGCCGCATTTATGGCTGCTTGGGTTGATTACCCCGACGATGAAATTCCCGAACTTTCTGATGATGAAATGAACGCAACTCTTACGGATGTTAGCGAAAGACTTGAAAAGCTTCTTTCGGGCTTCGATGCAGGTAAAGCGGTTCTTGAAGGAATTGACACCGCAATTGTGGGTAAGCCTAACGTAGGAAAATCAACTCTCCTTAATGCTCTTGCAGGTAGTGAACGTGCCATTGTAACCTCCGTTGCGGGT
>JAZRFO010000177.1:0-3078 GCA_045643685.1 Acutalibacteraceae bacterium | reverse complement strand
ATTTTAGGATTCATTGTAACTAAGATATTTTTAAGGATATTATGAAAAATGGCAGATACACAAAAAGTGTATCTGCCAAATTAATTATAATTTAATTTTAGAGTTAATGTCCTTCATAACCTCGGGTGTTACTTTGATAACCTCGCGGTCGTAGGAAAGAAGTCCGTTACATTCGTCTTCAACGTCGCTTACCTCGGTGTAAATAATGGCGGATAAGCCTTTATCCTTAATACAACGAAGTATTCTGTTTTCGTAAAGGTTACGGATTGCTTCGTCGAATTTCTCCTGGTCGTAGTATTTGCGATAGCCGAAGAATTTCTTTTTATTGTAGCAGTGACCCTTTGCCTGAATTGAATAACCACCGAACTCAGTAAGACCTATGGGACGTTTATCATCCTTGTTATATTTGGGGAATGAGAAGGGTGTGAAGTAAATATGGAAGCTGTTTACGTCACCTGCACCCTGGTCAGTCCAACCACTTGCGTGGTCAATAAGTCTTGTGGGATCTTTTTCACGGTAGAATTCACATGCAGCAGCACTTTCAAACTGACCCCAGGACTCGTTAAAGGGTGTCCACAATGCCAATGAGGGTACATTGTAAAGAAGGTCAATCATTGCCGCAGAATCATCGAAATATTCATCTCTACCTGCGGGGTCTTTACGAGCAAAGAAACCATAATGGTTTTTGCCGTCAGAAACTCTGCCCACGTGCTTGTTGTTGAAAAGCATACCCAAGAAGGGCAATGTACCAATAGCAAGGAAATTGTATGCGCCACCGCCGTTAATCATATCCTGCCATACAATCATACCCAATCTGTCGCAATGGTAATACCAACGCAAGGGCTCGATTTTAATATGCTTTCTTAAGGTATTGAAGCCTAAGTCCTTCATAGTCTGGATATCGTAAATAAGAGCATCGTCATGGGGTGCGGTGTACATACCGTCACTCCAATAGCCCTGGTCAAGAAGACCGTTGAAGAAATAGGGCTTGTTATTGAGCATAAAACGGGGTGTGCCCTTTTCATCCTCGCCAACGCTGAATTTACGCATACCGAAGTAGCTTTCAACCTGGTCGTCCCCTGCTACGATTTTAAGGTCGTAAAGCTTGGGATTTTCGGGACTCCAACATTCGTAATCGCTAAGTTTAATAACGCCCTTACCGTTTTCAAGCTTGCATCCTGCAAGAACAACACCTTTATCAAGGGCAATTGCCGCCATTTCTGCATCGGGGTTGCCATTATAGTTAACTTCGATACGAAGCTCATCGTAATCAATATCGGGTGTGAGTTTTATTGACTCAATATAGTTTTCGCAAACTTCCTCAATCCACACTGTCTGCCAGATACCTGACTGGGGTGTGTACCAGATACCTCCACGCTTAAAGGTCTGCTTACCACGAGCCTGTGTACCTGTCTGGGTGGGGTCTTTAACCTCAAGACGTAAATCGTTTTCACCGTCCATAACAAATGTGGTGATGTCAAATGTAAAGGGAAGATAACCGCCCTTATGCTCACCAACAACCTTGTTGTTAAGTATAACCTTGCACTCGTAGTCTACCGCCCCGAAATGCAAAAGCACACGGTGATTTGTTCTTTTGAAATCAAAGAAACGCTGATAATATAAAATATCGGTAGGTTCAACTAATTTTTCAACTCCGCTGAGAATGGTCTCGGGGCTGAAAGGAACAATAATTTTACCCTGATATCCTGAGAATTTTTTATACTCATCGTAAATAGCATAGTTCCACTCACCATTAAGATTAATGAAACTGTTGCGCTTTAACTGAGGTCTGGGATAGTCATTTAAAGGTAACTCTTTATTAAGGGTCTTACCCCATCTTGTAAGTAATCTTTCCATATGCTACTCCTAAAATAAATACTATAACTATTATATGATATCATACGCACACCCTTTTTTCAAGAAAAATTATTGTATAAAAAATAGTCATTGACGAAAGTTCCCTTTGGTGGTATAATGAGGAAAAATAATATGGAAAAGGTTGTGAAATAAATGGCTCATTTCAGTGACGCTCTTTATCAACTTATGTCAATCATTATGTCAATAATGATGGCTTTAGGTATGGTTGGTACACCTTCTACCGACGATACACTTAAAAACATCGACCCCAACACAGTTCTTGATTTTGTTGTTGCAGGTGATCCCCAGGTTTCAAACTATATGCCTGGCAGAGAAGCAAACCTTGCTGCTTTCTCACAGGACATCTTAAACTCTCAGATTGAACTTGATGCTTTCATCATCGCCGGTGATATTGCGGAAAACGGTTTTGCTGATGAATTTGCAAGAGTTTACGACAACATTAACGCATTCAACACCAAAAACTTCATCATGTGTGCAGGTAACCATGATATCCGTCTTCGTGAATACGAGCAGAGCAAAGAACGTTTCCTTGGTTTCATGAATGACCTTAACAAGGGCGAAAATGCTCAGAGCGAATTACATTACAAATATATGATAGACGGCTACACATTCCTCGTTATGGGTTCTGACGAAGGCCGTTTTGAAGACGCTTATATCAGCGATGCTCAGCTTCAGTGGCTCAACATTGAACTTAAAGAAGCTACCAAAACAGGCAGACCTGTATTTGTTATCTGTCACTATCCTCTTGCTGAATCACATGGTCTTCCCGGCACATGGGGTTCATCAAACAGCGATGACGTTTACGGCTCACTTCCCACATACGTGGCTCCCACAGACCCTGATTTAACAGGTTCTATCGGTGACCAGACCAACGAAGTTTACGAAATTCTCAACGATTACAAGAACGTATTCTTCATTACAGGTCACCTTCACACAGGTTTCGGTAAAAACACATACCAGACAATTGACGAAGCAAACAACGTTCAGGGTATCAACGTTCCCTCTGTTGGCATCGACAACAAAGACGGTTCTTACAACAACCCCGGTACAGCTCTTTATGTTGAAGTTACACCCACACAGGTTATCTTCTATGCAAGAGACTTCGGCGAAGGCAAATTCCTTACTGCTGATCAGTTTGAACAGGCAGTTATGGCATACGACATTATCTAATTGAATTTACACTTAAGGGACTGCAGAAAT
>JAZRFO010000176.1:0-1701 GCA_045643685.1 Acutalibacteraceae bacterium | reverse complement strand
TTGCCGATATCTCGTACCGTCTTAAAGATCCTATTTATAATAACAAAGAACCACACCTTTGTCAATAGAATTACACCCATTAGGTTCGAAAAACCGCATAGGATTTCTTCTGCTATTTTTGTAAATATTAACCAAAGAGATTTTTTAACCCTATTGTAAAAATCACCAAAACCGCACTCATATTTTCGTCAATATGAAGGTCAATATAATGTTGAATATATCTTATATATAGTTTAAAATAAAATATTATATTAAGGTGGTGATAACTTGGGAACAGAAAATTTAATATACATATTTCAGAAGGGATTTAACTATTCCCAGGACGGACCGGGCAATCGCCTTGTTTATCACCTTTCGGGTTGCAATTTACGTTGTCCCTGGTGTTCAAACCCCGAGGGTCTTACCATAAACGAAAGCTCCGTAAAACTCACCATTGACGATATAGTAAAAGAGGCTCTTTGCTCACGTATGATTTTCATTGACGGCGGCGGTGTCACCCTTACAGGCGGTGAAGTCACCTGTCAGAAAGACGGTGTGCTAAAGCTTTTAAAAGAACTTAAGAAAAACGGAATTCACACTTGTATTGAAACCAACGCCTCCCTTGGGGGTTGCGAAGAAATTTTCGACACCGTTGACTATATGATTGCGGATTTCAAAGCCCCTTCCGCGGACGTTTTAAAAAATATCACCAATGGTGATATTGACGTAATAAAAGAGAATCTTCTCTACAGAGCCAAAACAGGCAAACCTCTTCTTGTGCGTGTTCCACTTATTAAATTTTTCAATTGTGGCGAAGAAAACGCCAAAGAATTCGCTCTGTTTTTCGAAGAATTAAAAAACACGGGTAATGAAAATCTTTGTTTTGAAATTCTTACCTATCACGAATTCGGTAAAGAAAAATACACTAAACTAAATATGGAATATACCGTCACCGACGGCTATGTTACCGAGGATGATATAAGAACGCTTTTACGAGAGCTTAAAAACAAAAACTTAAAAATAATCAACACCTGAGGTGAATGTTATGTATAAATTTGACCCTATCAGAACAACTGAAACTGCTAAACTCCTTTTCAAAGAAGAACGAGCCATAAACCATCTTGAGGGTTGGTTCATCATAAAAGAAACCGAGCAGAAATATGACGAGAAATACTCAAATCTTCCCCCTATGAAAAAGGCGGCAGAAAAATTCCGCGAGGCTGTAAAAATCTTACCCTTATCAATCAGTGATTACGCGGTTTTCGCAGGTACACAGAGGGACGCTTTTGCAAGAAGCTATGCCCTTATTAACCCCACCTTCAAGGTTGAAACCTTCGCGGGTTATTGCGACCCTACCGCAGTTTATGATGACATTGACCCCACCGAGGAATTCACCGCAGAGCGCATCAACGCCCTTCGCGAACTTGACAAGAAAAGCGATTACGTAAAAGCCCTTAGCGAAGTTTATAAAAACTGCGAAAACCTTACAGGCGAGGTTGCTTTCTTCGTCGAGCAGGTAACAGGACACCTTATTCCCGATATGCGTTACGCTTTAAAATACGGTGTTAAAAAGATGCTTTGTGATATTGAAGAAAAGCAAAAAGATGCAAATCCTGAGCAATATGACAATTACGAGGCTATGAAAATTGCCCTTGATTGCGTGCTTATTCTCGCAAAGCGTTACAAGGAAATTGCCGACGAAAAACTACTTACCGCAGAGGG
>JAZRFO010000175.1:0-11330 GCA_045643685.1 Acutalibacteraceae bacterium | reverse complement strand
GGTGTAAACCTTTACTTTATTTTTAATACTTCTTAAAAGCACACAGATATCGGACGGACGAATTTGTCTTTCACCCTGTTTTGTTGTGACTTTAACCCTGGACTCAAGAACTCTTTTAATATATTCTGCCACCGTCTTAGCCTCTGCCTCGGTAGCTTCGGCAGAATTCATAGAGCCCGCATCAATATAAATCATTTCTGTATCGGGAGTTGATTTTTCGGGATAATATTTTGCACCGAAAGTAAGCTCCTCGCGCTCATTGTAATCAATCTCACCCATTTCGGGACTCATCAGGGCTTTGAAAACATAGTTAACCGCCTCATCAATACCCTTTCGACTTCTGAAGTTCCGGTCAAGGGTAATCTGTGACGGATGATTTGCACCATCATAATCCGAGAGTGATCGTCTTAAATTCATAAACAACTCGGGACTTGCGAGTCTGAAACGGTAAATACTCTGTTTCACGTCACCAACGCAATAGAGATTAGTGCAATTCCTTGACAAAGCCTCGAAAATGATGTTCTGCGCTTCGTTAGTGTCCTGATACTCATCAATGAGTATTTCTTTATACTTTGAGCGTAACGCCTCTCCAACGGGCGTTAAATGCCAATTACCATCGTTGTCGTAGTTTATAAGAAGTCTTATACACTTATGAAGAATATCATCAAATGAATATGAATTAAGCTCTTTTTTGGTATCAGAAAGAATTCGTCCCAGACGATTTACGGAATCACAAAGTTTTTTAACAATGGGATATAATTTCTCTGCATCCTGTTTGTGTTCCGCAATTGTGGGCAACGCTCTTTTTTCAAGTGATGACACATCGTCCTCAAATTCTTGAAAAACATCCTGAGTAAGTTTTTTAAGTGATTCATCAACCTTTGAATTTCTCGCGGGAACCTTAACGACCAGACCCTCGCGGATAACACCGACCAAACCGTCCCAATCCCTTGAATTTACCAAGCTATTCAACAATTGAACTCTTTCAGCAGTGGCATTAAAACGTCTTAAATATTCGGAACTAAAGCCGCCGGACTCCTCCATCAAGGCTACGCAACGCATAAGCCTTTTATAATGGAAATCGCAGAACATACCGAGGAATTTATAAATAGTTTGAGCCCATACTGTATCATTTGGTACTTTTTCAGAATTAAATGATTCTGAAAGGTCATTTAACCATTTATCGGGAGAAGGATAAGACCTTGAATAATCATAAAGTGTCTTTATGATTTCACCAAGTTGTTTATCATCACGTTCATTGAGGAACATAGAAGTAAGCGAATGAAAAGCCTCGTCATTTTCCTCGTAAAGTTCGTTAATAACAAGCTCTAAGGCATCGCCCATAAGTTCGGCGGTGTCTTTTTCATCAAGAAGTCTGAAGTCCACACCAACATCCGCCAAAGAGAAATTCTCACGAACTATTTTTGAACAAAATGAGTCAATTGTGCAAATATCCGCAGTAGGTAATAACATCATCTGACGGCGAAGATAATCGGAGTTCACACCATCCACGGCACAGCTTTCACGCAATGCATCATAAATTCGGTCGCGCATTTCAGTTGCGGCGGCTCTTGTGAAAGTCACAACAAGGATTTCGGAAACTGAGCAGGGATTATCAATATCACTCAGGATATTCTTAACCCTTTCGGTAAGTACGGTGGTTTTACCCGAACCTGCCGCAGCAGAAACAAGCACCTGCATCCCACGTGCTTCAACGGCTTTTAACTGATTTTCGGTCCATTCTCTACTCATTTTCATTTCCCTCCAATCTCTCAAGAGCCTTACTGTGGGTAAGTGAAGATATTTCAACAGTTTCATCACCGTATTCATAACCACAAACAGATTTATATGAACAATATTTGCACATTTTACCCTCACCATCTTTTCCTGTGGGAACGGGTGCAATATTGCCCTTGTGCAAGGAATTGCCCATATCAATAATTTTGTTATCTATTACTCGTGATAAATTTTTAAAGTTTTCAAGGCTATAGTAGTCACCTTTAGCGGAACCATCCTTTTTATAACCAACAGGAAAATAGTCGGGAATTTTATCCACACCCATTCCGTTGAAAACAACGGGACTATCAAGAACCATACCACTTAATTTACCGCTTACACGCTTCTGTGCCGCTATATTTTCCTGAGATGGTGAACGTTCCTCAAGGAAATTGCCTATGCCTATTCTTGAAGGAAGATATAAAACACCTGACGGCACAACATCCCCATAATAGTCCTTACCATTCTTTTCAAGTGCCATTAAGTAGAGCACCATCTGTATATTAAGACCATCAAAAAGTTCGGATAATTTGAACTCTTTTTTTCCCGTTTTATAGTCAACCACACGGATGTACTTAATACCGTCTTTTTCCATTAAATCAACACGGTCTACGGAGCCTGTAATTGTAACCTGACCCTTTTCAAGGGGTAATTGGTAAGAGGGTATCTCGTCACCGCCGATTTTAAGCTCAAAATCAACAGGTTCAAAAGAACCAACATCAAATTCCCCTTTCAAACGCTCAATAATAGCCATTGAAATATCAAGGAGTCTGTTGAAAAGGAACATAAAACGTTTTGATTTTTCCGCAGTACCACCCATTTTTTCATCAAGATATTCGGTCAGAACTCTTGAGACGGTTGTTTTTAATGAATCTTCATCCGCAGTTAAAAATGATGCTTTGGGATATTCTTTTAATACTGTTTCCATTACAAGATGGACAATTGTACCACTCTGTGCAGGGTCAAGCTCCGCAACGCGCAAAGGCTCTGCTTTTAAACCATAACGCATAAAGTAAGAGAATGGACAATTATAGAATCCCTCTACCCTGCTTGCAGATAGATAAATATCATTACCAAATAACTTTTCACTGACTGTAGAATCATCAAACGAAAGTCTTGATGAGTTATTTATGTTTTTTAGCGCAGAAATTTTACCTTTATACGCCTCTTTACCCTTAAAGTATTCAAAAAGGGTTGTAGTTAACGTTGAATTAGTGTTGAAGTTTTTAGAAAGAAGCGAGAAAGCCCCGTCCTCTCCTTCGATTTTTTCAACTACGTCAATTAATGAATACACATTTACTGAGGGCTCACTTACTACATTAAGTGCGGTTTCAATTATCTCGGATTTAAGTCCTTTTGAGCCATCATCGTTGGTGGTTTTATAAGATAAATAAAGTTTTTCAGAAGCGGCTGTAACTGCACAGTAAGCAATAAAACGTTCCTCGTCAATACTATCCTCAAAGGGTGGTTTAACCTCAAGACCAATTGCAGTTAAATTAACTCTGTCGGAGTCTGTGAGAATACCGTTTTTAACACTTACCAGAGGAAACTCGTCCTTATTGACACCAACAAGAAAAACAACCTTAACCTGTTCAATACGTATTCTATCGGCACTACCGATACGCACCTCATCAAGCCCCTGAGGAATTTCGCCGATTTCCTTAGAATCAACAAGCAAACGGAACATTTCAAACCATCGCTTAAGACCTGAATATTTACCGTCTCCAAGGGTTGCCATAGTATCAAGGAGCTCGGTTAAAACAACCCATGAAACACTGTGGCGCTCAGCTTCCACAGGAAAACCATCATCATTTAATGATGTGTAAAGCTCATAAAGTTTATCAGGTACATTCTGCTCAACAAGGAAGTTGTAAATAACCTCTGCAATTTCTTTACAGTCTTTATCTTCAGTTTCCTTTTTTAACATTACAAGGGGCAAAACCGCCTTTTTTCTCAATTCGTTTATCTGCGATAATTTCGATTGAGATTTTTCATCAAAATTATTACCAAAACCGTCGGGGTGCATTGTAAAGTCGTTAAGCCATGCTTTACCGTTAATACCCCAGACCAAGGCATATTTTTCTAAAGTACATACCTGGGAAACGCTTAATCTACTGAACCCTGTTTTAAGGTAGTTAAATATATTTTCAGTTGCAAATCCTTCGGTAATACAGGATAAAACACTGTTTATATAAACGAAAAGTGTTTCAAAAGAAAGAGAACGCTTACTGTCATCAAAAACAGGCACGTCAAGACGTTTAAGTGCCGAAATCAAGCGTTGTTTATAAACGCCACTAGTTCTCTCAATAACAGCAATATCGCGGCATCTGTACCCTTCGGTACGCAAAAGCTTTTTGATTGTATTGGAAACAAACTCACATTCTTCATCACTGTCACAGCATTCAAAAATTTGAACACTACCATCACTTTCAACTCTGTCTGAATGTTGAGAAAACAAAGCCTTTTCCAACTGGAAAATATCAGTCGGGAACGCATTATCGTTCTGAAGACAAAAATGCTCCTCGACAACTATATTACTCTTTGAGGCTACTGTCCTTAATCTATTTTCAAATTTTTTAATAAAATCAAACGATGAAAAACGTTTTGGATTCCTGTCGGTACAAAGTGTAATATACACGTCATCCGCCTGACTTAACATAACCTCAAGGCAATCAAATTCCTGTTTAGTGAAGGTTCGGAAGCCGTCAATAAAAACAGTTCTGTTTTTAAATAAATTAACCTCTGTTGCATATTCTGTAAGAATACGTACAGAATCAGTATCATCAAAAAAACTCTGTGAAACGAGAGCATTGTAACCCTCGTTTATTAAGGAAAGTTCCTGTAATTTCTCTTTCAAAAAACCACTGTCAAGAACTTCAATTTTTTCTTTCAAAAAATCATCATCAATTGAGCAATATTTTAATTCTTTTGAAAAATCAACCAAAGCACTGAGGGTTTCACTATTTGCCTTTGAATAAGTGAAAATATTAAGACGGCCATCCAATTCCTTAAGTGCTTCGCTCATAAGGACGTTACGAACACCGCTATCGGGAATATTTTTTGTAAGATATGGTGTGTTTTTCAGAGAAGAAAAAGCCAATCTTGAAAAACTTAAAATATCAAACTGTTTTAACTTTTTGGCACCCAAAAACTTTAACATTGCTTTTTCGGTATCAAAAGAAAACTGCTCGGGAATAATAAGTAGAGGTTTGCTTTTGGAATTATTTA
Source organism: Acutalibacteraceae bacterium (assembly GCA_045643685.1). Classification (GTDB taxonomy): domain Bacteria; phylum Bacillota; class Clostridia; order Oscillospirales; family Acutalibacteraceae; genus DTU089. Next base: position 6,326 of record JAZRFO010000175.1, on the reverse strand, counting down.
AAGTTTCAACTAATTTCTGGCGCAGATAGTTTGTTTTACCACTTCCTGCACGACCTTTAATAAGATAAAGCATTTTTAACCTCCAAAAATTTTATTATATATATGATATCACAACAATCCGAAAAATTAAAGCAAATTATTCATTTTATTGACCAATAAAAGGTACAACTAAAATCCTGAATAATACACAACATCACGTTAATAATAATACAAGAAATTTAGTGAAAGGAGATTGTTTATGATTGACAGAATCGCTTTGATACTTGTAACAATCGGCGCATTAAACTGGGGCAGCATCGGTCTTTTTAAATTTGACCTTGTAGCGTGGTTGTTTGGCGGTCAGGCGGCAATTTTATCACGTGTGGTATACGTACTTGTTGCCTTAGCCGGTATTTGGTGCATTTCACTTCTTTTCAGAGAAAATGAAATGGTAGGACCTGTTACCACAACAAATGACAGAATTGAATAATAAAAAACGGTCTGTAATACCTCGTGTACTACAGACCTGATTTTTTATATTTTTTCGTTATGAAGTTTGGTGATTTTGTAAGTCATAACACCGCGGGGTGCTTCAACCTCAACCTTATCGCCAACTTTGTGACCTAAGAGAGCCTTGCCAACGGGTGATTCGTCGGAAATTTTACCCTCGGTGGGGTTTGCCTGTGCAAAACCTGTGATAGTGTAAGTTTTTTCTGCAGAACCGCGAACAGTTGACTTAATGGTAACAACGGAGCCAAGGTGAACAACCTCGGAATTAACTGTTTCTTCGTCAATGATAGTTGCTCTTGAAAGCATAACTTCAATATCACTAATTTCTGCTTCCAATTTAGCCTGTTCGGATTTAGCCTCATCGTACTCGCTATTTTCGGAAAGGTCACCGAAAGAACGGGCAACTTTAAGCTTTTCTGCGATATCGGAACGACCTTCGGATTTAAGAATACGAAGCTTCTCCTTAAGTTCGTCGTAACCTTCCTGGGTTAAAACAATATCCTGAGCCATTATAAAAACATCCTCTCAAAAATATAAATATTCTCTGGAAATAATACCAAGTAATTATACTAAACAACAACCAAAATGTCAAGTAAAATAAAGTTTATGGCACTATACAGAAAGCACCACATAAAATTTTCGCATCAATTCCCATATTAATAAGTGGCAACAAATCGTCCTTGACTGAAAAATATCGTGGGTCAGGATGCAAAAGTTGCTCCTTCCCCTCTTTGGTTAGTATAATTTTGCCATCACCATCTAACATATTGAAATCTAAAACTATATCATCAGATACATATTTATCCGAGATTTTAATATAATTCCCATACTCTACAAAGCAATGGTTGGAAAATTTGTCAGTTTCATTATTTTCCCGGGAAATCAAAGTAAATGACTTAACGGCATTTGCAAGATTATAATATTCATTAGAGCAACAAAAATCATCATCAATCACGCAAACAGAGTAATTATTTGCGGATTTGCCCAAATTATTAATTAATGAAGATAATAATGCCCTTTTAAAATATGGTCTATTATCAAACCTGTATTCACAGGGTACAAGTTTTTCCAGAACCCATTCCGCACCCAAAATCTGTCCTTTAAAAGTAATAAAAAGACGGTCAAGATTTAGTGTTCCTAACATATTTTCATTAAATTCCATCAAGGTACAAGTTTTACCGCAAATACGCATACAACTGCGCTTAAATGCATCCGGTCTGATCTGTTTTTTGAAAAAACGTCCTTTATATTTTTCATTCTCATTTGAAACGATATTTATTATAAGCACAAAAAACGCCCCTCTTTCACTATATGAAAGAGGGACGTAAATTATTATAAATTATAAAGAGTCAGTACACTGAATGGAAGAACCGCCATCAAGGTATTTCAAGGGGTCAACCCAACTACCATTAATCATAAGACCAAAGTGAAGATGAGCGCCGAAAGAATAACCTGTATTCCCTGCCTGACCGATTACCTGACCCTTCTTAACTCTTTGTCCGGGTGAAACGGTAATATTGGAAAGATGAGCGTAATAAGTAACAACACCTTCGCCGTGGTTTACAACAACGTAGTTACCATAACCGCCACCGTAACCCCAGCTTGCAACGTCAATTGTACCATCTTTTACTGAAACAACGTCTGCACCGTGAGTGCCTGACCAACGACAGGTATCAATACCGTTATGTTGTTTACCCCAACGATATTTAAATCTTGAGGAAACATAAACATCACTGTAAGGCAAGGGCCAACACATATCGCCCGTTGAACCTGAACCATAATAAATATTCTTTTCAGACAATTTATCTTCAAGTTCAAGAATTGCTTCTTCACGTTTGTCAATAGCATCCTTATACTGTTGGCTTTCGCGGTCATAACCGTTAACAATTGCCATAACCTTGTCGAGGTCTGCTTGAATCAAGGCTTCTGCATCTTCAACAACCTTACGTGCATCAACCTGTTCCTGTTTCTTTTCTTCATATTCTTTTTTTGCTTCGTCAAGTTCCGTAATTTTAGAAGCAAGTCTTACCTTAACATCCTCAATTTCAGTAACTTTGACTGCAATATCTTCAATGTTTTTCTCAAGCTGTTTTACAACTTTGTCATCATGCTCAGCAATTCTCTGAAGAAGCTCTACTCTTTCGAGATATGCCTGGAACTCAAAATCATCGGAAGTGAGCAAATACTCAAGAGGTGTACTTGCACCAGACATATATGATGCTCTGATACGTTCACCTAACAACTCGTAAGTTTTAGCTTTTTCTGCCTCCAGCTCTTTAACCTGTTCATCGAGCTGTTTTATCTGGTCGTTAAGATTATTGATTTCAGTTTCAATTGAGTTAATCTGAGTATCTATCTTATTGATATCCTCATCAATAAGTGCGATTTCCTGATTATAGAGGTCAATCTGGTCATCAAGAACACTGATTTTATCTTGCAAAGCAGAAACTTCACCATCATATTGAGAAGCTGCTTCGTCAAGTTCTTCTATCTTCTTTTTATTTTCTTCAATCTGTGCCTTTATTTCTTCGATTTTCTTTTCGTACTCCTGCTTTTCTGCATCAGTAAGAGCGTAAGCGGATATTGTAAAGGTACCCGCAATAAAAACAAGAGCAAGAATCAAGGCTAAGACTTTTTTAGACTTTTTAATCGTTGTCGACAACATTACTGTGCTCCTTAAGGTATTTATTAAGTGAAATCAAGCTACCGAATGAACCGATGAATATACCGATAAACATAAATATACCGAATATTACAAGGATATAGTCTGCGAATGAAACAACATTACCACCAATCATAGCCATAACATCCGAGAGCCAGATACAGGCAACTGAGTAAAGAGCATACTCAACGCCCAAGGCAATAACCGCAGAGAATACACCCAAAAGCATACCCTCAACAATAAAGGGCCAACGTATGAACATATTGGTTGCACCAACGGCTTTCATAATACTGATTTCAAGTCGTCTGTTGTAAATAGTAATACGGATTGTATTAGAAACTATAAACAATGAAACAAAGAAGAGAACGGCTACAATACCTATACAAACGTAAGATACTGCATTACGGATACTTGCGATTTTACCTGCAAGCTCACTGTTTTCTCTGATTTGCAATACATATTCGAGATTTTTGATGCTATCTGCAGTTGCATCAAACTGTTCAAGGTCTTTAACAGTAACCTTGTAAGCGTCAGGTAAAATATCAGCAGAAAGACCCTCAAGAAGTGTTGCTTTCTCGCCGTATTCAGCCTTTTGCCTTTCAAATGCTTCCTCTTTGGAAACAAACTCAACGTTATCAACATTACTTAAAGCATCAAGTTGAGTTTTTAATAAATCCATCTGTTCCTGTGATGAACCATCTTCAATGAATACCATAATAACGTTCTGTGCACCTATAAGGTCAAGCGCAGATGTGATATTAAGGTAAATCAAAGTACCGCTACCAACAATAACAAGGCAGGAAACAAGAACAAAAACAGTAGCCAATGTAAGTAATCTGTTAACCCAGATATTTCTGAAACCCTCTCTGGTAAGGTAACCTAAACTTGCACCCTTCATTCTCAATCACCCTCCTTTGTTAACGGTTCAGTTTCAACTGAACTATCCTGAGGGATTTCGTACACATCATTCTCAGGTACTTCAAATGAATCGGAAATTGACTCTGCGTCAATATCAACTGCATAGTTTTGGAAAAGATAATCAAGGTCGTCGCCACTTTCTTCAACGAAGTAGGAGCCAACTGCATCCTCAGGATTATCAAATTTATAAGGTTCAACGTCAATATGTGACGCATCGGGATAATCGGATTCGATTACACCATTCTTAATAGTGATAACTCTGTGGTTAAATGTCTTAACAAGGTGAAGGTCATGAGTAACCATTATAACTGTTGTACCATCTGCGTTAATATGGTTAAGAAGGTCAACAATTTCGTAAGACATTTTAGGGTCAACGTTACCTGTGGGCTCGTCTGCAATAATGGTATTGGCATTATTGGCAAGAGCACGAGCAAGTGCAACACGCTGTTGCTCACCACCGGAAAGCTGGTTGGGCTTTGAACGAGCCTTTGAGTTAAGTCCAACAAGACCTAAAAGGTAAGGAACACGTTTTCTGATTGCGTTCTCTCTCGCACCGATAACACGCATAGCGTAAGCCACGTTATCGTAAACATTCATTGTGGGAATAAGACGGAAATCCTGGAAAACAATACCAAGAGACCTTCTGAAATACGGGATTTTGCTTTTCTTAATACTATTTAAATCAAAACCATTTATATTAATTGTACCGCTTGTAGGAACTTCCTCACGCATCATAAGTTTAAGTAATGTACTTTTACCTGCACCGGAAGAACCAACAATAAACACAAATTCGCCCGTTTCAATTTCAACGCTGAAATCGTTAAGGGCTTTTGTGTTGGTGGACTCATATACTTTGGACACACCTTCAAACTTAATCAAAAGTAACACCTATCCTCTAAAAATTTATAACACAAAAAATTATAGCACATTTAATTACAAAATGTAACCCTTTTGTAATAAAAATGTGCTAATTTTAAAAAAATTTACATTTAGCTATCAACACGGGTTAAATTAATATTTAACGGGGTTAGCATCAAGGTACTTCTTAACCATAAGAGCTACCTTGAACACGATAGCATCATCAAACTCTCTTAAATCAAGACCTGTAAGCTTTTTGATTTTTTCAAGACGATATACGAGAGTGTTTCTGTGAACGAATAATTTTCTTGATGTTTCGGAAACGTTAAGATTATTTTCGAAGAAACGCTGAATTGTAAAGAGTGTCTCCTGATCGAGAGTTTCAATTGAACCAACTTTGAAAATCTCTCTGAGGAACATTTCACAAAGAGTTGTAGGAAGCTGATAAATAAGTCTTGCAATACCGAGGTGCTCGTAGCTTACGATATTACGTTCTGTATCAAACACTTTACCAACCTCAAGAGCAACCTGAGCTTCTTTGAATGAACGTGCAAGGTCTTTAACACCTACAACGGGTGTACCGATACCTACAAGAGCGTGTGTATAGAACTCTGAAGAAAGAGCATCAGAAATTGAACGTGCAAGCTTTTCAAGGTCTTTGCCTTCAACGTCACTCTTGATTTCCTTAACAAGTGCAATATCATTTTCACTGATATTGATAACAAAATCCTTTGTTTTGTCGGGGAAAAGATTCTGGATAACATCAAAAACAGATACGTCGTTCTTATCAAGAAGTCTGATAAGTAAAACAACTCTTGATGATTCATTATTAAAATGAAGTTCACGGGCTTTAAGGTAAATATCACCGGGAAGGATGTTATCAAGAATAATGTTTTTTATGAAGTTGCTTCTGTCATACTTTTCATCATAAAACTGTTTGATGCTTGAAAGAGAAACTCCGAGTACACCTATGTAATTATGAGCAACACCATCTTCGCCTTCAACGAAAACTGCATACTCGGGATGCATATGTGAACCGAAGGACTGATAAAGATAGCCATCGCTTACAACCGCAGAAGCAGATGAGAAAATGCTCACAAGGTTATTTGTGCGAATTTCACCAATACGACTAAGGTCGCTACAGGAAATAACAGCACCTGTTTCGTCTATAACGCCGATGGTTCTGTCAACAACATCACGCATCTGATGGATAATACCCTGAAATAATCTATTGGACATAAATAATGACCTCCGAAAATTTTAACAAATTAAGTTGTCAAAACAATCCGAAATAGCCTGAAAGTGATTTTTTCAAAGCATTTCGGTGCTTTGTCCACCAGCAGATTTTTGTCAAACTGAGGCACAAAACACAACGAATCCTCGATGGATTCACGAGTAT
>JAZRFO010000174.1:0-3021 GCA_045643685.1 Acutalibacteraceae bacterium | reverse complement strand
ATTCCTTCATAATGGATGAGGGCTCACGGCAGATAGTGTACGGGGGCGGTACCCATGGTATGGAATGGATGACATCATTGTTGCTTTTACACTTTTGTGAAAATATTATGACCCAAAATTCCTGCGACGGGAATATTGCAGGTTATAAAGTTCGGGATTTATTAGAAAAAATACAATTGATTATCATACCTGAGCTTAACTCCGACGGTATAGAAATTGCCATAAGGGGCAGTGGCGCCTGTGAAGAATATAAAGGAGAAAATATGAAAATCTGCAATGGTGATTTCAGTAATTGGAGTGCCAATGTGAGGGGTGTTGACATTAACCATAATTTCAATGCGGATTGGTACGCCTTGCGCGATTATGAAAAAACTAAGGGTATAAATTCACCTGCACCTCGTAGATTCGGCGGTTTTTACCCCGAAAGTGAGCCTGAAACGGGGGCGATTACCCGTTTGTGCCGTCATATAAAACCCGATGTTCTTTATACTTTTCATTCCCAAGGGGAGGAAATATATTACGAATACGGTAATAATACACCCGAAAAAGCCTTTACAATGGCAAGGGCTCTGGCAGGGGTAAGTGATTATACCCTTGTGAAAAACGAGGGTCACGCCGCCTCAGGAGGGCTTAAGGACTGGTTTATTGAGGAGTTTGGGAAACCTGCATTTACCGTGGAAGTGGGTAAGGGTAAAAATCCATTGCCTCTTAGTGACTTCGATGACATATACTTTAAAATAGAGCCCTTGTTGGTCTTAGGGTTGGTGCTTTGAAATGCAAAATTTCGGGGCACTTCGTGCCGATTATAACTAAAGTTGTTGTAATGCGAAGCCTTATCATCCCTGTGCGAAGCATAGGGAGGGGGACCATCGCTTGCGATGGTGGTGGGTAGTTCTCTTGCGCTTTTTCTTCAATGCCATAGATGAGAAAATTTCAAAAAGCACTTTACAAAGAACAAATGTTCTGTTATAATACAAAAAGAACAAATGTTCTTGCGAGGTGTAGTCAAGTGGAGCGCACAATTTTACATTGTGACTGTAACAGTTTTTTTGCATCTGTTGAAGGTGTTTTGAATCCGGAACTTAAAAAATACGCTTATGCCGTTTGCGGTGACCCCGAGTACCGACACGGCATTATTCTTGCCAAAAACGAGTTGGCTAAAAAATATGGGGTGAAAACAGGGGAGGCTATATGGCAGGCTAAATCCAAATGCCCGAAGTTAATAACCGTAAAGCCCCATTATCAGATGTATCAGAAATACTCCGAGATAATTTTTAATATTTATTGTCGTTATACGGATTTGGTTGAACCTTTTGGTATAGACGAATGTTGGCTTGATGTAAGCGGTACAACGCACCTTTTCGGCAGCGGGGAAGAAATAGCCGATGAATTAAGGCGGGTTGTAAAAGCCGAAACAGGACTTACAATTTCTGTTGGAGTTTCTTATAACAAGATTTTTGCCAAAATGGGTAGTGACTATAAAAAGCCCGATGCCACTACTGTTATAAACCAAAGTAATTTTAAAAGTATTCTTTATCCCTTACCCGTAGGTGATATGTTTATGGTAGGGCGTCGAAGTGCCGAAAAACTAAGAAGCCTTGGCTTTTTCACCATAGGTGATATTGCTACTGCGGATGAGGGTACGCTTAAACGTATATTCGGTGAAAACGGCAGGGTTTTGTGGCAGAATGTAAACGGCTTTAACTATTCACCTGTAATGCCCTTTGATTACAGGGAAGCCTATAAATCCATAGGCAATGGTGCCACGTTCAAGCGTGACCTTGTGAACCCAAGGGATGTTCGTACTTGCGTTTTCTTTTTATGCGACAAAGTTGCCGCACGGCTCAGAAAACATCACGTTGAATGCTCTGCATTACAGGTGGGCATAAAGGATACTAATATGCAAAGCATAAATCGCTCGGTTCAGTTGCCGTCACCAACGGATTTATCATTTGATTTGAGAAGAACGGCACTCTCACTTATACAGGATAATATTGACGTAACCAAGGAGCCTATAAGGGCATTGACCGTTACGGGTACAAAACTTCTTAATGGTGATGAGGTCTGTGAGCAGATTTCCTTGTTGGATTTGGATTACCATATTAAAAGAGAAAAAGAACAACGTCTTGAAACTGCCAAGGATAATATACGTCATAAATATGGTTTAGGAACATTGACCCGTTGTTCGTTTATTCATAATGAGTTTGGTTTTTAGGGGTGATTATATTTGAAATGCACCGTAACCGCGTTGCGGTCAAAAGAGGTAGTGAATGTTGATAACGGTTGCCGTTTAGGTTGCGTAAGCGATGTGGAAATAGATACCTGTACAGGGTGTCTTGTAAGTATAACCGTATTCTGTGGTAGGGGCATAGGCGGTTTTTTAGGCAGGGGCGAGGAGATAACAATCTGTTGGAAAGATATAGTGGTAATAGGTGAAGACACCATCCTCGTCCGCAAAGGCGGAGCGAAATTATAAAGAACAACCGTTTCGGGAATGTGTCCGAAACGGTTGATTTTTTATTTCCTTGTTCTGTTGTAGATTTTGGATTTAATACTTTCAATAAGTGAAAGTCTGCCCGATTCATTAACCTTTAACTCGTCGAGTGAATAAACCTTTAAGGTGAACTCTGCTTTGTCACTTTCGTAAAGGTCGGCTATACTGCCGTCGGGAAGCTCAGTAATGCAAGAGTAAACGAAACTGAAGGGGTTTAAACTGTCCGTTACATTCTTTCGGTATTTCCACTCAACATTATTGTTTTCGTCGTAAAGACCGATTTTTATAACACCAAGCTTTCTTGTTTTCTTTGAAGGACAAGAAACTACAATTGCTTTTTTACCGTCAATTTTTTTACTGTAATTTATAACTGAGAACATACAGTTTGAACAGTAACCAAGCCCTTTGTCTATAGTGTATTTACTCCAGGTTTCACCACCATCTGTGGAGTCGGTGTAGCTTATGTAACCTGCAATATTTCTTGAGTACATTCTGAGAACACCGTTATTGAGAAGCACCAACTGACT
>JAZRFO010000173.1:0-3300 GCA_045643685.1 Acutalibacteraceae bacterium | reverse complement strand
TGCCATTACGGGCACCTGTGAAATGCCTGTAACAATAGCGTCTGTTTCTGTAACGTCAACTTCATAAATTTTTCCGTTTAAAGTAACATTGTATTTCATTATATTATTCCTCCACTAATTTGATTGAGTTAAAGCAAAGATTTTCGAGGGGGATACCTGTTTTATTGGATGTAATTGCCATAATAACTGCGGCATCCTGTTCGCTTACGTTTTCGAGAACGGGGTCCTGATTAAGACGTTTAATGCTTCTGAAAGCAAGTCTTTCAAGTTCGATACCTGTTCTGAAGGATGTAATCGCCATAATAACTGCGGCATCCTGTTCGGAAATACCGTCAAGAGTTACGTATCCGGGGATATAGGGGATTTCTGATTCTTCTGTTGTTTCTTCAACAGTTTCGGTTGTTGCTTTAACTTCGGGGGCAACAACGGGTTCGCTTGTCTGGGGTGCAGACTGAGGTTTTGCGTCAGTCTTTTTGATTTTTGAGAAGATTTTAGAAAAACCAAGAACAAGAATGGCAAGAACAGCGAGAACTGCAAGAACAAGAAGGAAACCTAATCCTGAAATGCCGGACGCATCAAAAAAGGTAAATTCCTCTGCTAAAGGAAGAAATGTCATATATATTCCTCCTTAATCAATAGCCTTGAATTCGTAGTCGTAAATTTTACCTGCCATTTCTTCACGGTAATCGAAGAAGTTTTCTGCCTGAGTGGGGAATGCGATGTATGAAAGAACATCTTCATCACTCTTAGCTTTGTCGCCGATTTCAGCTTTTGCTGCTTCGAACTGAGGAGCAAGAGTATCTGCATATCTGCCTTCGATACCTTTTTCGTCGCCGAGAATCTGCTTTTTAACGTCTTCGTTAACTTTACCGGGGGCATTACCGTATTCGCCCATAAGGTAAGATTTAACTTCTTTTGATACCATTTTGTAGCGTTCACCTGCAAGAACGTTGTTTGTAGCCTGAACACCAACCATCTGGCTCATGGGTGTAACAAGGGGAGGATAACCTAAATCTTCACGAACTCTGGGAGTTTCAAGAAGAACCTCGTCGAATTTATCCATCTTACCCTGTGCAGTAAGCTGAGCAACAAGGTTTGAAAGCATACCGCCGGGAACCTGATAATCAAGAGCTTTTGTATCAGTTGTAAGAACTGTGGGGTTGAGAAGACCGCTTTCAAGAGATTTTGCTCTGATGGGCTTGAAGAAATCTGCAACGCCCTGTAAAACCTTGCTATCAAGACCTGTTTCGTAACCTAACTCCTGAAGAGTGTAGTTAAGAGTTTCAGTTGCAGGCTGAGAAGTACCGCCTGACATTGAAGAAATAGCAGTATCAAGTACGTCAACACCTGCTTCAACTGCTTTAAGGCAAGTCATAAAGCCAAGACCTGTTGTGCAGTGAGTGTGAAGTACGATGGGAAGGTCAACAGCCTCTTTAAGTGAAGAAACAAGCTTGTATGCTTCTGCGGGACTGAGAATACCTGCCATATCTTTAATAGCAATTGTCTGACAACCGAGTGACTGCATATTCTTTGCAAGTTCAACATAAGAGTCAAGAGTGTGGATGGGGCTTATGGTGTAGCAGATAGCACCTGAAGCGATAGCACCATTTTTAACAGTTTCGTCAACTGCAACTTCGATATTTTTAACGTCGTTAAGAGCATCGAAAATTCTGATGATGTCAATACCGTTTTCTACGCTCTTTTTAACGAACATACGAACAACATCATCGGGATAGTGATGGTATCCTAAAAGGTTCTGACCTCTTAAGAGCATCTGAAGTTTTGTGTTGGGACAAGCCTATTTGATTTTTCTGAGTCTTTCCCACGGATCTTCGTTAAGGTAACGAAGACAAGAGTCGAAAGTGGCACCGCCCCAGCACTCGAGTGAGTAGTAACCTGCTTTGTCGAGCTCTGAAAGGATGGGCTGAAATTCATTGAATTTCATACGTGTTGCAATCAAAGACTGGTTAGCGTCACGCAACACGGTTTCGGTAAATTGTACCTTTTGCATTTTACTTTTCTCCTTTATTTTTTATTAAGGAAATGTATATATGAATGGTGGCAATATTATATCAGACTAAATCTTGCCTACCAATTTTCCCCACTATAGAATACACTAAATCGCATATTTTATCAAGGGCATTGACACAAATTTGTCAATTTGTGGTAATAACGTGTTTCAAAAAGTCAGTTTTTTAATATTTTGCCAAAAGAACATCTTAAAATGCAAATAAAAACCCTGTTTCTGGTGTGAAAAACAGGGTTTTTACTATACTATTATATATATAGTGTCATTTGCAGAAGATATGTGACCCTATGGTTGTAACTACCGGTCGTGTGCGTATCCACTTGTTTGAGGTTTTAGCGGGATTGTAATAATAAAGAGAACCTCCTGAAGGGTCCCAGCCGTTTATGGCATCCTGGGCTGCCTTTCGGGAAGTGGCATCGGGACTGACAGACCAGTTGCTGTCCGTAACAGCAGAAAATGCACCGCGTTGATAAACTACGCCTGAAACTGTGTCGGGAAAGGATGATGAGTCGACACGGTTTAAAACAACCGCACCAACAGCTACCTGACCGATATAACTTTCGCCGCGTGCCTCTGCGGCAATAACCTTTGCTAATAGATATACATCGGAAGAACTGTAGCCGCCGGAAGAAACCGTTGCAGATTCTCCGAGCCCTAAATATAAAAGAGTTTTCTTTCCTGCAACACCGTCTGCAGTTATTCCCACTGATTTCTGAAACTGTCTTACGGCACTCTGAGTTTTAACACCATATATACCATCTATACTGCCGTTAAAGAAACCAAGGGAACGAAGCTTTGTCTGAATACGACGAACTTCGTCACCGCGTGAACCTAATTTCGAAAGAACTTCGGTGGATTCTGTATTAACTTCGTTTGCTTTTATAACGCCTACAGTACAAGTTATAATAGTAATACAAAGAATAATGCATATTGTCTTGAATGTCTTTGAATGTAAAAAATCAGTAAGATTACTATACTTTGCTTTAATCATAAAAGTCACCTCGTGTTTGTGTTTAGTAATAGGTTTTTCGGTTTTTTCGAGTTTATACATTGTTTATACAAAGTTTTGAACATCAAAATTGTGGTGGAAAATATGGTAAAACACTACATCTTGTGACTCGAAAAAAATTCTAAAAAATAATAAAAAAACTTTTAAAAAAGTGTTGACTTTTCGGAAATCGTTTAGTATAATACCCGAGCACTCAGACGAAAGACCTGAGCGCCGCAAAGGAACTCAATAGAGACACTCCGGAGCGAACATCTTGTGATAC
>JAZRFO010000172.1:0-12001 GCA_045643685.1 Acutalibacteraceae bacterium | reverse complement strand
AATTGGCAGACGTGCTGGACTCAAAATCCAGTGGTAGCGATACCGTACCGGTTCGACCCCGGTCACCGGCACCAAAAAGGAACCTGCACTTTGTGTAGGTTCTCTTTTTTGTATTTTTGAAAACAAGGGGTCGAACCGCCTCGCCGAAGGCGAACATAATCGGGTGTTCACGAGGAACGAGTGAATGACGGGCAGAGCCCGTCGACCCCGGTCACCGGCACCAAAAAGGAACTTGCACTTTGTGTAGGTTCTCTTTTTTTGTGTTTTTGAAAACAAGGGGTCGAACCGCTTCGCCGAAGGGTTATTTCATATTGCGTAGCAATATTTCATTCAATATGCTATATTTTACGCAGAGGTGATACAATATACAAAAAAATCATCCCCCTTATTCTCGGGAAAATCCGTGAATGAGGGGGATTTGTTGTATTGAATAATTTTATTCCTGCTTTGCTCCGCAGGTGTGGCAGAAGATGGCGTTATCGGGTAACTGTGCACCGCAGTTTTTACACGATTTTTTGGGTGGCGTTGGGGGTTCTGTAGGTGCCTTTCTGACAATTCCGTTCATATGGTCCACTGTGATGCAATATTGCTCTGAATCCAGCCAATTACGTGCCTCACTGGCTCTTACAGACTGTAATGGGTGGGTCTGGTTGCTAAGGATAATAAACTCAATAAATTTGTTAAGCTTAGAACTGTTGCGTAAATCCTGATAATCGTCTGCCTGTGCAATGAACAACTCCCTGTTAATTTCGTCACCTATATGGGAAGTACCCCCTGCAAGTCGCATCATGGTCTGTACTACAGGTTCAGACTTACCGCAACAAATTACCGCAGCACGGTCTGCGCTGAATTCACTGCAACGCATCCAATAATAAAAACCAAGTTTTAAAGATGTAGCAACTGCCGCGGTTATAAGCGAGCCCGAGCCCAAAAGCTCAAGTCCACCATTCAATATTACCTGTCCCATGGTATGGTAAAGCACGTGTTGACAGGCAATGTGACCGCATTCGTGAGCCAAAACTGCATAAATTTCCTCATCTGTAAGGCATTCAAGTAAACCCGAAGTAACAGTAATAGAGGGGTTTTTGTCACCATATGTATATGCGTTTGGGTCTCGGTTAAGTTCAAGGTAAAGAGGAGGAATTTTCTCAATGCCTAACTTTTCGCATATACCGGGCAACATATTATAAATACGTGGAACTTGTTCTTCCGAAAGACGGATTTTGTTTGCCATATCGGTTATGCCGAAAACCTTTTCATCAAAAAGCTGTATAAATTTACTGCAGATTTTATCGAAAATAGGAATTCTTTTTAAGTCGTTGAGCGCTCGACGGTCAGAATCGTGCATATAATCCTGAGGATTTGCGGGAATCATAATTTCACACCTTTTCAATTTTAAATAAAAGCCACTCTCGGATTGAAAGTGGCTTCTTGTATTTTGTAATGATTGTAGTTGAATTTTCTTTGAAAATTAGGAACCAAAACAAAATTTGGTTCCCAAGCAGTGTAAAATTACACTGCTTCGACTAACTATAATCGTTATAACCAGAGGTTAAGTATTTTTACAATGTAACGAAGGAATGTGTAGAATGCGTTGGCAACGTCAAGAGCTGTTGTGCCGAGGTTTGCGCCTATATTTGCTCCTGTTTCGGTTTTGCCGTAGCCGTCAATGGCACCGTTGTTATCTGCAACGCCGTCGTCGTTTGCAAAGGAGTCAAGCAAGGGTGAAGCAACAGCCACAAGCAAGTATTCACCTGCGGTAACGCCTTCTTCCTGAGCAGAAATCATTTTGATGATAGTGTCAATAGATTCAATGTTCTGTGCGGCAATAACACTTGCGGCAGCTTTGTAGAATGTTGAATCATCGATATAGTCGAACTCGGACTTGATAACAAGAGACATCATAAGGAAAAGGATTTTAACATCATTTTCATATAAGGGATAGTCTTCTTCACCTGCATAGTGAGCCGAAACAAGCTCAGTAGCTACATCCCAACCGTCTTTGTAATCACTATCGGGAATGTCGATGTTGTACTGTTTTGCTAATTCCTGTGCACTGCCTTCGCCGTAAAGGGGCATATTAAGAACATTGTTGAAGGTGTCAACAACATCTCTTACGAGGGTGTAATAAATGTCACCGGGCTTAATGCCTAACTGTTCATCATTAAAGCCACGTTCAAGTCTGTATTCAATACCGTTTTTAAGGTATTCTTTTGAGAATGCGTTAAGACCCTTGTTCATTTCGGCAATCTGCTCGTCGGAATAGCCGTCAACGGCTTCAACAAGAGCATCTGTGTCAATTGAGTCAATGGTTTTTGCCTCGTAAGTGATGGTGTCTTCGCTCATTTCTACGTATCTGTACTGAAGGGGATACATTGTAAGTGAGGTTGTGGCAAAGTCGGAGATTGTGTTGCCTGCGGGTGAAGTGTGAGTTGTAGCATCACTACAATGCTCATGACCTGAGAAAACAAGTTTGATACCTGCATCAGCCCATTTGTTAGCAGTAGCGGTGTGATTTCTGATGATGAAATCATGGCTGAGAATTCTCTGTAAGGGCAGATGGTTAAGAAGGTTGTGGTGCATCATAAGGATGGGGTATCTACCATCGTCATAAGCCTTCTGTGCCTGGTCAATAACCCACTGAACTTTTGCATCGGTCATACCGTCCTCGGTTGATTTGTCAGGGTCGGTACTGTCAAGGGCAATAAGTCTGTATTTGTCGCCAAGGTTTGCGGTATATGATAATCCGTCAGTAGTTATAGCTTGGTCATAACCGAAATCAGCATAAATTTCTTTGAATTCAGCTGCGCCTGTTTCACAGTATTCGCCGGGCATACCATAGTCGTGGTTACCGGGAATAACATAAACCTGTTTGCCGGATGTTTCTTCGAAGTTTTTGAGTTTTTCAGAAACCGCAAGGTGCTCTTCCATAATGCTTTTACCGTTGTCTGCAAGGTCACCTGCAATGAGGAGGAAGTCCATATTATCATCTTCTGCTACCTGACGGAGCATTTCATCAATAATAAGACCGCTCTCGTTTTCCATGGCGGCACGTCTGTTAGCGTAGCCGTAAATAGGGTCTTCGGAATACCATGTAAGGGTTTCTTCAGGAATATTATAGTGAAGGTCGGATGCAACTGCGTAAGAAATGTCAACATCGCTTGAAGCGGCACTTACGCCAACTACACAAGCCGACATAAGCAGGGTAAGAGAAAGTACAATTGCGATTATTTTTTTCACAAAATCACCTACTAATAAATTATATAGTATAAATCTACCATTTTTTTGTGGTTATGTCAATAAAAAATAAACCTCACCCGAGTGGTCGGATGAGGTTGAAATATATTGAAAAATTATCTTTGTACACGTCCGGAACCGTCGCCACCTGCAAGCTTTTCAACTTCGCCAACGCCGATACGGTTGAAGTCTCCTTCAATTGAGTGTTTAAGTGCGGATGCTGCAACTGCAAATTCAATAGCAGACTGAGTGTCCTTGCCGTTAAGAAGTGCGTAGATAAGACCACCGCCGAAGCTATCGCCACCGCCAACACGGTCAACAATGTGAAGGTGATATTCTTTCGAGAAACAGTAGTTTTCGCCGTCGTAAAGCATACCTGCCCAGTCGTTATCACTTGCAGAAATTGAACTTCTCAATGTAATAGCAACCTTTTCAAAACCGAATTTATCTGCAAGCTGTTTTGCAACGGACTTGTAGCCATCTTTGTTGAGTTTACCGCCGTAAATGTCGGTGTTTTCTGCCTCAATGCCGAAAACATCCTTTGCATCTTCTTCGTTTGAAATACAAACGTCAACATATTTGCAAAGCTCGGTCATTGCTTCACGAGCTTCGGCTCTTGTCCAGAGCTTACCGCGGTAGTTAAGGTCGCAGGAGATTTTAACGCCTTTTTCTTTTGCGGCAATACAAGCCTCTTTGCAGATTTTGACAAGGTTTGCACCTAATGCGGGAGTGATACCTGTAAAGTGGAACCAGTCTGCACCTTCAAAGATTTCATCCCAGTTAAAGTCCTCGGAGGAAGCCTCCTGAATAGCGGAATGTGCACGGTCGTAAATACAAACGCTACCACGCTGTGAAGCACCTTTTTCAAGGAAATAAATACCTACTCGGTCACCACCACGGGTAATTTTTGATGTATCAACACCGAAATAACGGAGTGAGTTTACTGCTGCCTGACCAATTGCGTGAGAGGGGAGTTTTGTAACGTAAACAGAGTCCATACCATAGTTTGCAAGGGAAACTGCAACGTTAGCCTCACCACCGCCAAAGGTTGCCTGAAGCTGGTCATCCTGGAAGAAACGATAATATCCGTTAGGTGCAAGGCGAAGCATAATTTCGCCGAATGTAACAACTTTAGCCATTTGAACGTGCCTCCTTGACAATTTCAACTGATTTTTTGCAGAGGTCAATGATTTCGTCCCATTTCTGGTTGTCAATAAGATCTGCGGTAACCATATATGAACCGCCACAAGCGGCAATTACGGGACAGGAAAGGTATTCTTTAAGGTTGTTAAGACCAATACCGCCTGTAGGCATAACCTTGAACATGGGGAAGGGAGCGCTCATTGCCTTGATTTTTGAAAGACCGCCAGACTGCTCTGCAGGGAAGAATTTAAGTACGTCAAGACCAAGTCTGTAAGCGGTATGATAATCTGTGGGAGTGGTGCAGCCTGCGTAAATGGGAACGTTCTTTTCCTGACAGTATTTAACGATGTACTCGTCAAGACCGGGTGTAACAATGAATTTTGCACCTGCTTCAATAGCTTCGTCAACCTGTGCGGTTGTAAGAACTGTACCTGCACCAACGAGCATTTCGGGAACGTTTTCACTCATAAGTTTAATTGCGGTTGCCGCACCTGCTGCACGGAATGTAACCTCAGCAACGGGTACACCGCCTTTTACGAGAGCCTCAGCAAGAGCAACTGCGTCTCTTTCGGGGTTGTTAAGTTTAATAACCGGCACTACGCCGATTGACATGATTTTTTGGGAAATTGCGTTCATAATATATTCTCCTTATTTAGTCGCTTTTTCACAGGCTTCAAAAAGACCGTTAAGGTAAGTTGCACCTAAAGCACGGTCATAAAGACCGTAGCCGGGTTTGCCTGTTTCACCCCAGATCATTCTGCCGTGGTCGGGTCTTACATAACCGTCAAAGCCTGTTTCTACAAGGGCTTTGACAATTTCATACATATCAAGACTACCGCATTTTGAAAGGTGACCCTGTTCCTCAAAACTACCATCGGGAAGTACAAGCACCTGACGGATGTGCATAAATGCAATTCTGTCCATAGCACTGTATTTTTTAACCATTGTAACAACGTCGTTTGATGCTGCACAACCAAGGGAGCCTGTGCAAAGGCAGAGGGAGTTTGCAGGACTGTCAACAATTGCGAGCATTCTGTCAAGATTTTCTTCACAGGTTATAATTCTCGGAATACCAAAGATGGGGTAGGGCGGATCATCAGGATGAATAGCCATTCTTACGCCACATTCTTCGGCAACGGGAATAACTTTTTTAAGGAATTTTTCAAGATTAACCCAAAGACCTTCTTCACCAAGCTCACCATAAGCGGAAATAAGTTCGCGTACTTCTTCCTGAGTGTAGCTTGAATCCCAACCGGGAAGGTGAATATCGTCCTTAAGAGGGTCAAGACCCTTCATCTGCTCCCAGTACATAACAAGACTTGTGGAGCCATCGGGTGCTTCTTTGTCGAGCTGGGTACGGGTCCAGTCAAAAACGGGCATAAAGTTATATGTTACACATTTAACGCCGTATTTTGCACAACGTCGGATGTTTTCGCAATAAACGTCAATAAGCTCGTCAACATTTTCTCTGCCGAGTTTAATGTTTTCGTGAACGGGGATGGACTCAACTATATCAAAAATAAGGTTGTTGTCCTCGCATTGTTTTTTCATTTTTGCAATGCTTTCCTCGGGCCATACTTCACCGGGCTTAACGTCGTAAACTGCACTTACAACGCTACGCATATTGGGAATCTGGCTTATATACTGAAGTGAAATGGGGTCGGTATCGCCGTACCAACGGAATGACATTTTCATAAGAGGAAACCTCCTGTAAAAATTTATTTTCAAACTTATGCAGTTTAAGTATATCACGAAATATTTACAATACAAATTGTATATATTGTTTGACATATTGTAATAGTTGCGGTAATATATAAATAATCAAGTATTAAATTTTTGGCAATGAGGGTGAGATTATGCAGTCACAGACCCAAAGTTTTCAGACACGTCAGAATATGGAGAAAAACACCTTTGAGGTTTTTCGTTATCGGGACCCGAAGCCCGAAAGCGTTGCGGTGCATCACCACGATTTTTATGAAATATATTTCTTTTTAAGCGGTGAGGTTGAGTACAGGGTAGAGGGTAAAACATATTTGCTCACACCGGGGGATTTATTGCTCATAAACCCTCGTGAACTTCATCAACCTATTGTAAAACCCGACTGCGTTTACGAAAGAATTGTTTTGTGGATTGATAAGACCTTTATTGAAAGCTTCGGAAATGGTGAAAATACCCTTACAAAATGCTTTGATATACACTCGCCCACACATACTAATATATTAAGACCCACGGGGATTAAGCGCACAGAAATAACCGAGCTACTTGAAAATATGATTAATGAATGTTATGGCGACGATTACGGCAACGACCTTGGTGCAATGGGTGTGTTTTTGCAGTTTATGGTGGAAATAAACCGCCTTGCTTTGCAAAAAGAGGGGAGTGCCGAGCCTGTTAAAGATACTATGCTTGTAACAAAGGTGCTGACCTTTATAAACGAGCATTATAATGAGGATTTGTCTTTAGAGAGTATTGCTCGAAGGTTTTTTGTAAGTAAATATCACCTTTCTCACGAATTTACCCGTTCTGTTGGTACAAGCGTATACAGATATATTATGTTAAAAAGACTGCTCAATGCCAAAGAACTTTTGTCACAAGGTGTAGCCCCGGGCGTAGTTTACCACAAATGTGGTTTTCAGGACTACGCAAACTTTTACAGGGCATTTAAAGCGGAATACGGCGTAAGCCCGAAAGAATTCGTAATTCCTAATCAGAAAAATGTCTGAATCTGGGAGTGTAATTAGGGATTCAAGCTGCAAAGCGGTTTAAATTTAGATAGTTTTCGTTCAGACGAAATCAAAAAACATCGTAAGGCTGGCGCCTACGATGTTTTTTTATAAAGTATTAACGGGAAATAGCAAATTTAAACCTAATAAATACCTTGTTTACGCTTCCTTTGGCTCAGACGTTTTTTAATATTCCGTAGAAGTGGATAACATTCATATCTTCTTCCATATCAAGACCGTGACCACCGCAGTCGCCGTCAATTTCGTGGCAACCGTGGTCGGGCATAAAGCCGTAAAAGACATTGTGTTTTTTCCATTTTTCTTTTATTGTATCAACCATTTTACAATAAAAATCAAGATTCATATCAAGTGCCGCCATAGCCTCGGGGGCTTCGGGGCCTGTTTTGTGCATTGTGCCGTCGTAATTGCCGTTGTAGATAACTATTAAATCATAATTATCCTCGTCAATAAGGGACATTGCTTTTTCATTAACTTCTTCGGGAGTGTCGTAGATAAAATAATCCATTTCTCTTTCAAGGAAAATTACTGAAATACTATCCTTTGAAGTAGAAACAATGGCACATTTTTTACCCGCATTAATGAAACTGTCAAATACAGTTTCGGTGGTAAGCACGGGTTTTTCGTAACGTTTGATACCGTGAACATCGGGCATTACACCTGTGTACATTGAAGCAAAACAAACGGGAGTAACGCTTGGCATTACCGAAAGCATCGGCACTGATACATCCGAGTGAAGAATTGCATTGGTGAATTTATCGGTGTATTTCTGATAAAGCCACAAAGCGACCGCATCAGGGTTGTAGAAAATCACTCTGTCACATTTTGCGCCATTTAACTTTTGGTTTGCAAGTGCATCCACTATGGGGTTCACCTTTTCGCAATCGGGGTTTTCATCAATACCGAAAAGTTTTAATGCCGTATTTTTTACTGACGATATACAAATGGAATTATAAAGTTCGGACATTCAAATCACCTTTATAACATTATTTTTCTTAATTCTTCACCGCTTTTATCGGAAAGGTATGCGGGAGGAATATCGAAAACTGTTTTGCAACCGCTGAAGCCTTCTTTATTGAGTCTGTATGCGGCTCTCGCATAAGCAACAATAACACAGGAAGTAAATTCGGGGTTAGAGTCAAGTTTAAGACTATATTCAATAACGTTGTTGTGCTCAAGGTTAGCACCTGTTTTGCCTGTTCTTATAACAAAACCGCCGTGGGGAATACCCTTGTGGTCACGGTCAAGCTCTTCCTGAGAAATGAAATGAACAGTTGTATCATATTCATCGAAATAGTTCTTCATTGTAACAATGTCGTTTTCAATTCTCTTAAGGTCTGCGCCGTCTTCGGCAACAACAAAACATTCTCTTGTGTGTTTCTGTCTTGTAGTAAGCTCGGGCTGAGACCCACTTCTTACTGCTTCAAGGGCTTCTTCAACGGGAATAGTGTACTGTCTTGCATCAATTACACCCTCAACACGTCTTATGGCATCCGAGTGACCCTGGCTAACGCCCTTGCCCCAGAAAGTATAATCGGCACCGTCTTTAAGAATACAACTGCCATAAAGTCTGTTAAGTGAGAACATACCAGGATCCCAACCAACTGAGATAATGCCGATTTTACCGCTTTCCTTTGCGGTTGCATCAACATTCTGGAAATGCTCGGGGATTTTTTTGTGGGTATCAAAACTGTCAACAACGTTAAAATGCTTTGCCATCGCGGGGGTCTGCTCGGGTAAATCTGTAGCACTGCCGCCGCACATAATAAGCACGTCAACATCATCTTTATGGTTTAAAATATCATCTGTTTTATAAACAGGTGCACCCGAAATTGTTTTAACAGTTGAAGGGTCGCGTCTTGTAAAGACACAAGTAACTTCCATATCATCATTTTGTTTCACGGAACACTCGACGCCTTTTGCAATGTTGCCGTAGCCGTAAAGACCAATTTTAATCATATATATCACTCCATTCGCAGATATTCTGCGCAAAAATCAAAAAATAATGTTATATTTTATTCCTATCTTTTTTTACAGTCAAGGGGATTCAAAAATTTATTCAGTTGTTTTTTGTTAACAAAACAACCGTCTCTACATGATTTGTATAAGGGAACATATCAACAGGTTGAATTTTCTTTACCTTGTAACCATTTTTAATGAGATAATACAAATCTCTTTGCTGAGTTTCGGGGTTGCAGGAAATGTAAACTATTTTTTCGGGTGCAAGTGAGAGGGTACAGGAAAGGAATTTTTTGTCGCTACCTGCTCTGGGCGGGTCCATAAAAAGAACGTCGCACTTCTCACCCTGTTCCTTCATTGAAACCATAAATTCCCCTGCATCTGCACAGTAAAAACTGATGTTTTCAATATCGTTGATTTTAGCGTTTACCTTTGCATCACGAACCGCGTCGGGGTTAACCTCAACGCCTATTACTTCACCTGCGCTCTTTGATGCAACAATGCCGATTGTACCTATTCCGCAATAGGCATCAATGACTCTTTCTTTGCCTGTAAGCCCTGCAAATTCAACGGCTTTACCGTAAAGCACCTCGGTCTGCACAGGGTTTATCTGGTAAAAGGACTTGGGTGAAATTCTGAAACGGCAACCACAGAGTATATCTTCAATATAACCCTTACCATAAAGAACGGTTTCTTTATCACCGAGTACCATACTTGTGAATTTGTTGTTTATATTCTGCACTATGGTTGTAATATCGGGGTGAAGTTTCAAAAGTTCTTTAACAAAAGCATTTTTAGAGGGGAAAACAGATGTACCTGTAACAAGCACAACCATAATTTCATTGGTTGAAAAACCACGTTTTACAAGAACGTGACGAAGAAAGCCCCTCCCGTTTTTCTCATCGTAAACTGTAAGCTTAAAGCTTTTTACAAGCTTACGGATTGTTAGAATAATTTCGTCCGCCTTTTTATCTTCAATAAGGCAGGAGTCGGTTTTCACAATATTATGGGTGCTTGACTGATACACACCCGATATTATTTCACCGCCACGTGTTCTGCCGAAAGCTGCCTGAACCTTGTTGCGGTAGTGAAAGGGTGTTTCCATACCGATTATGGAATTCACCCTGTGAAAGCCCGACAGGAGCTTCACCACTTTAGCCTGTTTATAACGCAACTGCTCCTCGTAGGTCATATTCATTAACTGACAACCGCCACACTTACGTGAAACGGGGCAGATACGTGTATTGTTTATGTTTTTCTGTGCCATTTTTATTTCCTTTTTACTTTTTAGCCGACTGGTTAGTGTTCATACTGTCTTTATAAACTACAAAACGGCAATACAAAAATTCCGAAACCATATTAATTGCCATAGTAACACCTAAAACAATGTACTCACCGAAATCCCACGGAATTTTAGGTGTTACAAATTCACCGAGAATTGTTGAAACAGGTGTAAACACACAATAAAAACCGAAAACCTTAAGCATTGCTATAGGTATATTTGTTGCGGATTTGAAGGTGAATTTGCGGTTTACGGTGAAATTCCAAAGAATTGACAAAATCAACGCAACAAGGTAGTATGCACCATATTCACTCTCAAAAAACCATTTTGTAAATGCATTATTACCTTGTATATCGGGCATAAGCTCGTTAAGAAGTGTGAAACTTACAATCTGAATTACACCTGCGGATACTGAAAACAATGCAAATTTAACCGCTTGTAAAATATTATCTTTTTTACTTAAAGTATTTTCAGCCATAAAAACACCCCATTTTTCTATAGTGAATAAATTATATCACACATATATTTAAAAATAAAGCGTTGCAGATAAAATTACCTGCAACGCTTTTTAATTTTAGCCTATATTTAATGTATCAAGTTGTTTCTGAGTAGTTTTGTCAAATGACATCAGCACATCATCATAATCTGAGTAGCCGAAAATTACGTCACCAATATATGTTGTGCGTTCAAAGCCCTGCGACATATCATTGTCGGTTGAAACATTGGTGTAATTTTCTGACTTCAAAAGTTTCTTTTCCGCTTCATCCACCTTAACTGCTAAAATTCCTGCTACATTTTGGTTTTGATAGTAATCGCCGTCAACGAATCGGAAATCGCTTCGTTTGCTGTAAGGAATATACATTGTGTTTTCGGCATCATTCCAACAAAGTGCCTTGTGAGTGTAATATACCTCAGAGTCAACATAGGTATATGCTCCGCTCTTATTATCAAAAACACCTGAAATTATAACCTTATGGCTTTCAATGGGGTTTGTTGGATCGGAAACATCAAAAAGCGATACCTTAAGACCATTTGTCTGGCCGTTTTCGTCACCGTCAACACCAACACCCAGAACAAGGTTTTCACCTACGGGGTGAAGATAAGTTGAGAAACCGGGGATTTTAAGTTCACCCTTTGTTTCGGGCTTTTCGGGATTTGATAAATCAATTACGAAAAGGGGGTCGGTCTGCTCAAATGTCACCACATAACCCGTATCACCCGTAAAGCGAACGGATTTAATTGTTTCACCGGGTGCGATACCTTCGATTTTACCCACAACCTTTAAATCCGAGTCAAGGACATACACCTTGTTTGAAATATCTGCACCCCAACTACCCGTAGAGGTAGCAATACGGAGGTAGCCCTTGTATTCGTCGATACTGAACTGATTAAGGCTGTAACCCTCAACTTCACCGCAACCGAGGTAGCTGATATTATAATTTCTGATATCAAATTTATAAATTTTCGTGGTGTAGGTTGTTACGCCGAAGACCTCGCCCACGAAACCTTCGTTTTTATATCTTGCACTTACTGCATAAAGGTTTTCGGTAGTGCAGTAAACATCTTTACCTGCACCTAAATCCGCCTGGTTTTTGACGCTATTTTTATCGTTGATATCAAGGGTAGTCGCAAACAGATA
>JAZRFO010000171.1:0-11160 GCA_045643685.1 Acutalibacteraceae bacterium | reverse complement strand
TTTTCATTAAAATAATCTGCAAGGGTTTTAGTGTTATCTTCTAAAGGAATACCATTCCAGTAACATCCGTTTTCGGTAGCATATTTGCCTGTTTGCAGACAGGCTCTGGCGGGACCGCAAACGGGTTGACAGGTGAATGAGTTTTCAAACAAAACGCCTTCTTCACCCAATTCCCATACATTGGGCATTAAATCCTGCGTAAGAGTGTCCCAACGTTGTTGGTCTGAAAAGTAAAATATAATATTTGGTTTCATATTCGTCACCTCGTTGATGACATAAGTATATCATATTTTGGGTTTCTTACAATATGAAATCTTAATATTTTTATAAAATACAACAAATTATATTTCCGTTTTCTATAATATCTGGTGCAAGCTTATTGTAATTTTTGTGTAATTATGATAAAATGATTATAACTATAAGCACAAGGGGGTTCCTTTATGAGCAAAGGGGATAGTTCCTCTCTCAAAGACAAAGTCGGTGGGTTATTTACCGAAGTGAAAACTCATTGGAAAACACCTGCTGATGGTAAATACGTGCCTTACAAAGAATATAAGGACGTTGTTATCGGTGTCGGTGCAAACTATGCAGGGTCAAAAACGCTTGAGTATATCGGTTTCTGGTCAAGCTGTTTCCTTATTATGCACCACTACAGATTGCCTTATCTTACATTCTCTGTTATAGGGCTTCTTAATATGCCGTTGGGCTATGTTTCCGCCCTTATTTGGTGGTATGTTTGTGATAACTTAGGCTTCTTGCCTAAAAAGAAAGAACGCCTTGTTTATCTTACCTACGGTATTATGATGGCATTTGGTATATCGACCCTGTTGTTCGATTATTCAAGGCTATTCGACCAGTCAGGTGCATTTATCACTATTCTGAACAGTTTCGAGGGTATGAATGCTACGGCTTGTTTCAAGACCTTCGGTACCCATTTCCTGTATACGGGTTGGGTGGGCGCACGTAATATCTTCTGGCGTAAAAAGTTGATTCCTAAATACGGCAGATATAAATACAGTCTTTACTGTGACGTTATTCCAAAGTGCGTAATGGTAATTCTTATTGGTTGGCTTCCTATTTACAACATCGGTGATGTTGCAACACGTGTGTGGGTTGCAAACCTTCTGTTCGCTACATATAACGTATTCGGCTTCGGTAACGTTCTCGAGCAATGTACCAAGCTTATCAGCCCAAATTTACAGGAACGAATTCTTGTCCGTAGCTATCCTATAAAGATTTCTCATATTTTCAACTCCATCCTCGCAATTATTTTGCCGGTTATTGTTGGTATGCTTAAGGATGAGTGGGCGGATATTAATTTCTACAGATGGGTTATCCCTGTAACGTTTTGTATCTCTGCCGCATTTACAATGGGTCTTGCAGGACGAATCAAAGAAAGAATTCCTCAACCGCCTATTGAAAAGAAGGTTCAGATTAAATTCTGGGATGGTATGTTCGGTGTTCTTAAGAACAAATATCTTCTTATAAATACCATCGTTGGTCTTATTGACTCATTGGGTAATGGTATGTTGCCCTTTGCCACAATTCTTTATTTCTATACCTTCCGTCTGAGCGGTCTTCCGTATTCACTTATAGTGGCGCTCATATCCTTTGCGGGTACTCCGCCCGATTTGTTGTCGCCATATTTCCTTAAACGTTTCTCATATAAACAGATTATGATTTTCTATCAGTTGAGCCGTGCTTTGGGTAACGTTATAATTGCCGTTGCAATGTGGACACTTGGTGATAACCTCGCCCTTTGCGGAACAATCTGTATTGTGGTTCTTTTCTTTATGGAAATGACCAAGACTGTTCCCACAACCGCAGGCCACGATATGAATATACGTATCGGTGACTATCAGATGTACCTGTCAGGTGAACGTCTTGAAAGCTTTGCGGGTATTTTTGGTTGGTTTACAGGCCCCATTACATCATTTGTAGGTCTTATTATTCCTATTTTCCTGTTAAGATATGGCTTTAACAGTAACTGGGAAATCCTGTTCTTTGATGGTTCAAGAAGAAATATAATTATTGTTCCGCTTATTGTTGATGCCATCGGCTTCTTCCTTATGACAATACCATATCTTTTCTGGGATTATGATAATAAGAAACAGAATTTGGTTATGGAAGTTCTTAAACGTCGAGCAGAAGTAACGGAAAAGAATGCCGAAGAAGAAGGCGTTTCGGTTTCCGGCGGATACAAAGGTTAAGGGGGTGTGTCGGATGAGTAAAAAAGAAAAGAAACAAAAAAAGATTGATGAATGGCAGACCGACGTGCACCTTGATATTCCCGAAGACGAAATATGGACTTATCAGGTTGAAGGCCTTGCGGCACCGCATATAAATAAGCCACACAAATACTATCTTCTTAAGAAGCTTATATTTGTTCTGGTTATAATTGTAGCGGTTTCACTTTCTATCTATTTCAGTATTCTGGCACTGCAGAACGATACCTTTGAGTATAATGAAACAAAGCAGGGTATAGAATTTTCAAAATTCAGTAACACGGGTTACCTTTATGAACTTGATATTGATTACGTTTGTGATATTGAGTATATTGCAGGTAATAACGACCCCAACACAAACTTTAAAGTTGTTAAAGATACAACTAAACCTGTTACGGCAGTAAGACAGTTTACGCTTAACTGTGACGATAAAATAACAACAATCCGTATCGGTGCAAATGTAGAGTTTGTTGACACTAAGGCATTCTATTCCTGTTGGGCTTTGCAGAATATCGAGGTTGATGAAAATAACCCCAATTACTGCGATGTGGATGGTGTTCTTTATAACAAGGACAAAACAGAGATTCTTTGTTACCCTTGTGACCACGACGAGTATTTAAGAAAGAAATACGGTTACGAAAGGGAACTTTATAAAGATGAAGTCACACCCGAGTACGAGCGTGATGTTCAGACATACGTGGTTCCTTCAACAGTTGTTAAGATTGATGAAATGTGCTTCAACTACGCAAACTTAAGAGTAATTTATTTACCCGAAGGTTTGAAAACTATCGAAACATTAGCAATCTTTAAACTTCACGAGAAGGTCGACCAGTGGGGTACAACACCCTCGCTTACAAATATTTATACATATAAGAAAGCCGATGTTTCTGATACTCGCTTCACAAGTCAGAAAGCTTTGGGCGAAGTATATAAATCATTACCCGATGGTCTTGAATATATCGGCTCCGATGCTTTCAGTTACAATCAGTCGCTTTCATATCTCTACATTCCTGAAAGTGTTACATATATCGGTCATCACGCATTTTGGGATACAGTTTATAAAGACGGCGATACCCTTAAAGGTGTAACCGAGATATATGTTGCTGTGGATGAAGAAACATTTAATAAAAACGCCGAAATCGGTGACGATTGGCGACCCAAATATGATTTCTTGTTGTTTAAGAAGGCTGTGGATGTAGTTTATTCTGCCGAAAGAGTTGCAGAATAATAAACCGAAAGGGGGATGTGTATGTTTTGTATTAAATGTGGTACTCAGTTACCCGATGATGTTACTGTGTGTGATTCTTGCGGTACAGATTTAAGCGAAGAATTAAAAAAGATTCCGTTAACTGACGAAGTTGTTGAAGTTGTAACGGAGCAACCCGCGGAAAACGAATGCTTACATTCTTTTAATAATATGGACTATGAGGAAGATATAATCGCAAAAAAACAGTTGAAAAAAGCCCGTCGACTTGCTGATGCCTCTTTAGGCACAGGTATAGCGGCAGTAAGCTTTCTTATACTCGGTGTAGTGTTGATACCCTTGTTCTGGTTTTTGTGGTTCTTGGCCTTTATGCTTGGTATTGCTTCTTTTGTACTGTCGTTCTTGTCAAAAAGGGCAATGTATGAGCTTATGTTTAACGATTTGTATGAAATGCAAATCAAAAAGGTTAAGCTTACATACCGAAAAGGTAAAATAGCCGCAGCAATTGCGATGATTTCTGCTATTGTTGGTGTGGCTGCAATAATCTTCACAATATATTATTTTGCAAACGCCTTCCTTCAGAGTGATTTTACAGAAGCTGTAAATCTTCTTTGGAATTTAATAGCGGGCGCATAATAAATCAAATCAGATGAATAGAAAAAGCAGTTATGAGCAAGTCATAACTGCTTTTTTACGTTAGAACGTAATCTTAATTTCGTTAACACCAATATCGGTTTTGAACTCAATATCATAACCGATATTACCGGGGATTTCTTTGATTTCGTATTTGCCGTCACATTCAATCTTTTCAGGCTTTTTGTCCACGTAAACAACAGTGGGAACTTTGAATTTCTTTTCCTGATTGTATTTCAATGTAAAGGTCTGTTTGTCGAAATCATATTTGTATGAAATGATTTCACCTGTAACTGCCTTGGGACGGGGACGGGTAAGCACCTTCATAAAATCCTGTTCAAGAATTTCGTTGAAGTAGCACCAATATGTGTTACTCCATTTATAGCTATCAAATTTATCCTGTAAGAACCTAATGTGGGGGTACCAAC
Organism: Acutalibacteraceae bacterium; assembly: GCA_045643685.1. Classification (GTDB taxonomy): domain Bacteria; phylum Bacillota; class Clostridia; order Oscillospirales; family Acutalibacteraceae; genus DTU089. The sequence continues at coordinate 6,670 of JAZRFO010000171.1, read as the reverse complement.
CATCACCCTCTGCACAGGAGCCCCATTCACCTACAAGACAAGGAACGTTGAGTCTTTCCTGGGTTCTGCGGTGCTGGTCAAAAATTGAACCAACACGGGAATTACTTGCGTATTTATAAGCGGGGGTATCAACCATAAGGTCATAAGCGTGGGGTGCAAATACCTGCTTCGCTTCTCTTTTACCGTTTACAATAGCGGGAGTGTTGCAACAGGGGATACCCATATTTGAGTAATAGTTGTTTTCAATAAACACAGCACCGTTGTCAGTGATTTCACGAACAGCCGTTGCCATTTTGCTTACGAAGGGTGAGTAACGCTCTGTGTCAAAACGTTTTACAATATCGTCCGCACCGGATGTGATTTGTCTTAAAACGTCACCTGTGTACTGGTCGAGAACACGGATTTTTTCGGAGCCGAGACCCTGTTTGATAAGCTCTTTTTTGTCAATTTTACCATCGGTGATTGTTGTTTTAGCTAATCCTAAAATAACTTTTCTGAAAATTCTGCCGCCGTCCGCGCCGGGGAAGGGCTCGTTCATAAAGTCAAAACCGAAAAGTGCGGGTTTGTCCTTAACTTCTTTTACAAGGCGCTTCCACATATTTGCATAGTAGTCCTGTAAGCCGATTTTGTTGTATTTGGTGTTGTTCCAGAAGTTGTCAAATGCTCTGAAACAAGCACCGCCGTAGAAATAAGGCTCAGCCCAAACGGCGATTGGTTTTCTGGGTTTGTATTTGTCGGTGAGTGTTGCCCAACGGGGGGCGCCATCACCATAGCAATATGGTGAATAAACGTCTTGGTGACAGTCAAGATAAGCGTAAATGCCGTATTCTTCACATTTATCGAGAAATGCGCAAAGGTCGGCAATAAGCTTTTTGTTGTATCGTCCGGGTACAGGCTCCATAGCACCCCATGTAAAACCGAGACGAATCATATCGTAACCCCTTGCTCTGAATTCCTCAAAGGGGAATTTGTCGGGTGCGTAACCGTAAGCGGGGTTTTCTTTATCAAAATCCTTTTTATCAACAACGTTCATACCGCTGAAAATACGCTCTCTGCCGTGTTCATCAACAAATCGCATACCGTCAATTGTGATTTTATCCATTAATATTATCCTCCGAAAATTATTTATTGGTTTTTACAGTGGCTTTTACAGGCTCTGAGTATGTGTCCCAGAATGAACCTGCAATAAGCTCGATGTCGTACTGTGTGTCTGTCTTAAGGTCATCAAAATCAATTGAGAGGGTCTCGGGCATATTATAGAAATAATAGTCGCTCCAGATTTTCTTCTGTTTAACTATAAGACTGTTATCTGCCTCTTTTATAACTACTTTGTAGTCGTTAACGTATTCTTCCTTAACCTTAGCCTGAGGGAATGTAACCTTGAAGCCTTTTTCAGTAATGTCGCTGATAGTGATTTCTGCGTTTTCAAACCAGGGAGCCTCAGTTGTTTTGTAACGGGCATCTGTGTATTTGAATGAATCAACGTTCCAAGGCTCATCGATTTCCCATACAAAGGGAAAGAAGTTATCTGTAAGAACATCGTAGGGATAAATTCTAACAGCGCCCTCTGCGTTTGCTTCAACTATAAGCATCTGTGCGCAATCCTCTTTCTTCGGGGGATGTGTGCCGTAGTGCTTGTCAAATTCGTCTAACTCAAAGTATGAAAGTGAACCTGTGCCGAGACAAGTAAAATGTCTTTGGTGAATTGAGCGGGGGTCGTTAATGGGCACGTGTGAGTGACCTGAGAAGTCTATAACCTGAGGGTAGTCCATAAGTGTGGTTATAAAGGCTTCGTCCGCCCAATAAATACTACCGGAAACAGTATCTGTAAGATGGGGGTGTTGGAAGAAGAAAATTGGCTTTTTAGGGTCTTTTTCACGGGCAATTTTAAGTTCTTTAGCCGCATATTCAACCTTATCTGGGTCGTATTCGCAGCCGTGTGATGATGACATTGTTATAAAGTGAAAACCGTTAACTTCAATGTGGTTATCAACGGGAATACCAAAAACTTCACCGAAAAGTTTGTAAGCCGCCTCAACGCCGTTTCCGTGATATTCGTGACTTGCCATATTGAGCATATACTGTGTTTCGGGCTTAAGGAAATTGTCCATTGTAGCCTTGAATTTTCTCATCTGGGTTTCAGTACCAGAGTTTGCAAAGTCACCGTCAGCAAATACCGCGTCAAGCTTTTTGTATGTAGGATGTTCTTCTGCCAATCTGTAAGCAATTTTAATTGCTTTTTCCATTCGTTCTTCTTCGATACAATGGTCGTCTTTATAATGAACGTCACTAACAACCATAAATCTCAGTATTGGTTTAAAATCTTTTTGTAACATATAAAAGCCTCCGCTGAAATTCAAAATATATCATTTTAATTTTATCATTACCGCCTGCATAATTCAATTGTGAAAACAAACAATTAGATGTAATAAAATATGTTAAAAAGTTTCATATTTGTATTTATTTTTAAAATTTTCTATGTTATAATATCTAATGTAAAAAACAAAAAGGAGTTTTTAATATGCAGATTACTAAAGATACAGTTATCGGTAACATTCTTGATGAAGCACCCGATACAGCACCTTTTTTCCTTGAAATGGGTATGCATTGCTTAGGTTGTCCCGCTTCAAGAGGCGAAACAGTTGAGATGGCTTGTATGGTTCACGGTGTTAATGCCGACGAGCTTATTGCCAAAATCAACAAATTCCTTGCCGAAAAATGAGTGTAAATCTCACACCGAGGCTTTCTGCTGCCGCATCTCTCGTGAGGGGCGGCGGCATTATTGCGGATATTGGTACCGACCACGGATATTTGCCTGTATTCCTTGTTCAATCAGGTAAGGTCAAGGGAGCTATAGCGGCAGATATCGGCAAAATGCCCTTGCAGAATGCCGCCAAAACTGTAGAGAATTACGGCTTAAATGACGTAATTACCTTGCGTTTATCCGACGGACTCCGCGAGTTCTCTGAAACAGATGCGGATGAATTTATTTTCGCAGGTATGGGTGGTACTCTTATTGCCGAAAAATTGGCGGAAACTCCGTGGATAAAAAACAGTGATTTGCACTTTGTTTTTCAACCCCAGTCCAGGGCAGAGGATTTAAGAAAATTCCTTTTTGAGAACGGTTTTTCAATAAACAACGAACTTGCCGTGCACGAGGGCAGACGTGTTTACATAACTTTTGATGCAACCTATACGGGTGAGGTTAATCCCTTTACGGAAGCGGATTGTTTTATCGGTAAACTTCCCCATACTGAGGATGCACACAAACACTTGCTCCTCCAACTTACAAGACTTAAAGAAAAATATAACGCGTATTCTGAGTGCGGTAAACTTGACGAAGTTCCGGGACTTCGTCAGACTATACAGAAAATCGAAGGTTTCATAAATGCTTAATACAATTGCACAGATAATTGGTTTCGGCGGAGCCGGACTTAACTTTTTATCTTTTCAACAAAGTAAACGTCGTCGCATAATCGGTGTACAGATAGGTGCCGCCGTACTTTTTATAATCCACTTTGTACTTTTGGGAATAGATGGTGACGGTGAAGCCTTTTCAGGTGCGGCACTTAATTTTATAGGTCTTTTGCGTTCCGTTGTCTTTATAAATAACCACAAAAAATGGGCAAAAAGTCCTGTGTGGCTGGTGGTTTTTGTTGTTATCAGTACAGTTGCAGCTATCCTTACGTGGGAGGCTTGGTATTCATTCCTACCCTCTGCGGCAATGATACTTACCACTGTCAGTTATTGGATGAAAAGTGAAACTAAAATTCGTCTTATTACTTTCCCAAGCTCACCTTGTTGGCTTATTTATAACATTATCGTAGGCTCCGTTGCGGGTATTGTTACAGAATGTATAGTTATGGCATCACTTATAATTGCCATTGTAAGATATGATATTTTAAAGAATAAAAAGGCGGTTAAAAAATGAAAATTAAAGAAGTTTATGATTTCCTTGATTTTATAGCACCCTTTAAAACATCTGCCGAGTGGGACAATTGTGGTCTTGCTGTTGGCTCACTTGATAATGATTTTACAAAAATCCTTGTGGCTCTTGACGTAACTGACGAGGTTATTGACGAAGCACTTAAAATTGGTGCAGAGCTTATTATAACTCATCATCCCTTGATTTTTAACCCTGTTGCACAGGTTGAGAGCGACAGTCTTTTATATAAAGCGGTAAAATCGGGTGTTACTTTTATTTCATCCCATACTTGTCTTGATAAAGCAGTAGGCGGTGTCAACGATTGCCTTGCTCGCAAAGCAGGTATCAGAAACGTTCAACACGAAACAGTTGACGAGTTCTTGAAAATCGGCGAGATTGAACCCTGTACCGTTACAGAGTTTGCAGAAAAAATTAAAACTTCTCTTGGTGGCTCAGTAGCCTTTACCGATAATGGTAAGACTATCAAGAATGTTGCTTTCTGTTCAGGTGGTGGCGGTGATTTAATAAACGCTGCGGCTGTTATGGGTGCGGATGCCCTTCTTACAGGTGAGGCAAAGCACCACGAGTACCTTGAAGCAAAACGCCTTGGAGTTGCCCTTATAACTGCGGGTCACTACGAAACCGAGGTTATTGTTTGCGATTACTTATATGACCTTTTAACAAAACAGTTTGATGATGCGGAAATTGTGGTTTTCAAAGGAAAATCACCCGTGAATTATGTGTGAGTGATATATTATGGCATTGGACGGAATGTACCTTAGCTTTCTTGTTTCGTCGGTAAACGATTTACTGACAGGGGCTAAGGTTGATAAAATTCACCAACCCTCTAAAAATGAGTTGGTGTTCATAATGCGAACCAAGGGCGGTATGCATAAGCTTTATTTTACGGCGGATGCAAACAGTCCTCGCTTTGCCGTGGTTGAAAAAACACCCGAAAATCCACTGAATCCGCCAATGCTATGTATGCTTTTCAGGAAACGTCTTGTTGGTGCTACACTCTTGGGTGTTGAGCAAATGGGACTTGACCGAGTTGCTTTCTTTAACTTTGATGCAACCAATGAGATTGGCGACAGGGTAAAGCTCACCCTTGCGGTAGAAATAATGGCACAACACAGTAACGTTATCCTTTTTGCTGGGGACAACCGCATTGTGGATGCCCTTAGACGAGTTGACGGTGAAAAGTCATCATACCGTCTTGTTTTACCTGGTGCACAGTATAAACTACCCCCACAACAGGAAAAAATTGATTTGAGAACGGCTGAACCCACCTTTGTGTGTGACAAAATTCTTGAACAAACCAATTCAAAAATTTCGGGTGCAATTCTTAAAACCTTACAAGGTGTGTCACCCTTGTTATCCCGTGAAATTGCTTTCAGAGTGTGCGGTGATGACAAGGGAACAGGGGAGTTAAACTCCGCTGACAAAATGAACCTTCTTTGCGAAATAAGCGCATTGAAAACAATGCTTTGTTCACTTTCACCCGAGCCCACAATGGTTCTTGACGAGTCTGAAAAGCCTCTTGAATTTTCATTTATGCCCATTACCCAGTATGGGGATAGTTTAAAAGTAATAAAAAAAGAAAATGTTTTCTTGCTTCTTGAGGGATTTTATTCGGAACGCGACAGGCTTCTCAGGGCTCGTTCAAAGGGTGCCGAGCTTTTCAAGATTATTGAGAATGCTATTGAACGAACCTCACGTAAAATCAATAATCAGCAGGAAGACCTTAATAAATGTGCCGATAGAGAAAGTATCAGAATTAATGCTGAACTTGTAACTGCCGCACAGTATAGATTACAAAAGGGCGCGTCAATTTACGAGGTCGAAAATTATTACGACAACAATAATATTGTTAAAATAGCCGTTGACCCTGCACTTTCCCCCTCACAAAACGCCCAAAAACTTTATAAAGAATACCGCAAAGCCTGTACTGCGGAAAATATGCTTATTAAGCTTATTGAAGACGGTAAACAGGATTTAGAGTACCTTGAAACTGTAAAGGATTTGCTTGAACGCTCAACTATCGAAAGAGAGTTCGGTGAAATTAAAGACGAGCTTATTGCGCAGGGCTTTGTTAAGCCTAAGAAAACCAGCAAAAAGCAAATGAAAAAACAAGCTCTGCCACCCCTTGAATTTAAAACAAGTCAGGGTTTGACGGTGCTTGTAGGTAGAAATAATATTCAGAATGATAAACTGACCTTTAAAATGGGTCGAAAAGGTGATATCTGGCTCCATGCCCAGAAATGCCCCGGTTCTCACGTTTTACTCCTTGCGGATGGTGGGGAGGTACCCGATGATGCAATTGTGGAGGCAGCGGAAATCGCTGCATATTATAGCTCTGCAAAGGACGGTACAATAGTAACCGTTGACTATACGGATGTAAAGAACATCAAAAAGCCCAATGGCGCAAAACCCGGTTTTGTAGTTTACTACACCTACTACTCTGTAAATGTAAAACCAAAAGACAAAGAATAAAAGCACTTAAGAGTTGTCTGTTAAGACAACTCTTTTTCATAATAGAAAATTATTTTTAAATTTCAATGAGACTTTTTCTCGTTTTATTCGTTTAATAAGTAGAAAGAAATTTTGGATGCTTGTTACAATATACACGTAACAAAAATCAAAAACAATTTCACTGACTATACTTTTTCTTTTGCGGAGGTCGGACATGAAAAAGATAATTAAAAGTAGCGTATCTTTCATTCTCGCACTCACTATTATATTGAG
>JAZRFO010000170.1:0-11912 GCA_045643685.1 Acutalibacteraceae bacterium | reverse complement strand
GATTTTGCTCTTACCTTGCGAAATCTTTCCTGAACTTGTTTTCGGTGGTGCCTTGAGTGCTGAAGAATCTGGAACGGGCAAAGGCCCCGAAGTCAATCCCGAATTGTTATGCGATATAACTGGGGATAAGGATATTTTGGTTTTCGGTCTTGCCAATGATGAATTAGGTTATGTTTTACCGCCCAATGATTTTGTACTTAACGAAAAATCACCTTATGTTGATAATGGTCGTGACAAACACAACCGTCGTCATTACGAAGAAACAAACTCTATGGGACCCAAAACCGCAGAGGTTATCGCTGAAGTTGTTAAAGATATTCTTAGAGATATAAAAAAATAAACATAAAAATACCGCAACAGTTAAAAACTGTTGCGGTTGTTTTTATATTATTTCATTAAACCGTTTGCTACGCACCAATCGTGGAAAGATTTGATTGAGCGAAGTCTTGCGGGTGAAAGGTTGTGTGAGCCTCTTGTGTACCAGTTAAAGCCTTCAATACCCTGAAGTCTGATAAGCTCTTTGGCACTTGCACAGAAGCCACTGTCAATAGCATTGTCAAGAAGGATAATTTCGTTGTATCTCTGCTCTGCGAGGGTCATATCACCGGAGAGGAACGCTTCGTGGAATCTCTGGAAGAAAGCACCACCGCAAGAAGTGGGGGTAGCCATAACACCACGAGCACCTGCTACATAAGAATCGACAAGATAGGGCATATTAGCCTGAATGATTGTTGAATCACCTTTGTTAGCGATTTTGTCCTTAATCTTTTCAAGTGAACAGGTTGTATCTTTGATACCCCAGATAAGACCGTCTTTTGTGAGTTCGCCATATGCTTTACCGCTCATTAAGTGAGGCTGGAAACCAGGGAACTCATAAAGGAAAACAGGGAGAGTTGTGCTCTCAGCTAATTCTCTGATGTATTCAACAAGCTTGTCATCATCGTCGCCCATACCTTTTGTTGTAAGAACAAGTCCGTCAACACCTGTTGCTTCCATTTTCTTGATTTCTTCAAGATTTTCTTCTTTGGTAGGCTCGATGTTAGCGGTAGCAACAACAGTTGTATCGCCTTTGTGTTTAACGGTAAGAGTAGCGAGCTTAAGTCTTTCCTCGAGGCTGAGCTCTCTCATTTCGGAACTACCGCATACTGCAAAAAGATGGTCAACACCCTGTGCAACCTGCCAGTCTGCATATTCTTCGTATGTATTGTAGTCGATGCTTCTGTCCTCAAAGAAGGGGGTGAGCATAAGTGAATAAATACCGTCTTTTGTTTCTCTTGTGAGCTTTGACATAAAAATTACTTCTTTCTGAAATATATTTTTTAAAGAGTTTAAGGGCTATGCATAAGCATAACCCTTATAATAATGTTTTTTACTGAACGTTTTTCTTAAGTGTTTCAAGCTCTGCAGCAAGTACGGGAGGAATCTTATCGCCGAATTTAGCGTAGAATTCTTCAATACCCTTTGCATCTTCCTGCCAGAGTTCTTTTTCAACTTCAAGGATGCTATTAAGTGAGTCAAGAGAAACTTCACCTTCAAGACCTTCGATGTTAATATCTTCAGCATAGGGGATATAACCGATTTCTGTTGATTTAGCATCTACCTTGCCTTCGCAACGGTCGATAATCCAATCAAGAACACGGAGGTTGTCACCAAAACCGGGCCACATGAAGTTGCCTTCATCGTCTTTACGGAACCAGTTAACGTTGAAGATTTTGGGAGCCTTTTCAGGATCAAGGTCAGCACCGATATCGATCCAATGCTGCCAATAGTCAGCCATATTATAACCGCAGAAGGGAAGCATAGCCATGGGGTCACGACGAACAACACCTACTGCACCAGCAGCTGCTGCAGTTGTTTCAGAAGCCATAATTGAACCAACGAATACACCATGGTTCCAGTCACGTGACTGATATACGAGGGGAGCAAGTTTTGCACGTCTGCCGCCGAATACGATAGCAGAAATCGGAACACCGTTGGGGTTCTCAAATTCAGAGCTAAGGCAGGGGCAGTTAACAGCGGGAGCTGTGAAACGGCTATTGGGATGTGCGCCCGTTTCTTCGCTTTCCTGTCCATTCCAGGGGTTGCCCTTCCATTCAACTGCGTTTGCAGGAGGATTCTTATCGAGACCTTCCCACCAAACTGTGTTGTTATCAAGATTATGAGCAACGTTTGTGAAGATTGTGCCCTTCTTTGTAGAAGCAAGAGCGTTGGGGTTGGATTTGTCGTTAGTACCGGGAGCAACGCCAAAGAAACCGTTTTCGGGGTTGATAGCGTAAAGTCTTCCGTCGGGACCTTTACGAATCCAGGAAATATCGTCACCTACGCACCATACTTTGTAACCCTTTTCTTTGTAAATTTCGGGGGGAATAAGCATAGCAAGGTTTGTTTTACCACAAGCAGAGGGGAATGCAGCACAGATGTATTTAACTTCACCCTGGGGATTTTCAATACCAAGGATGAGCATGTGTTCTGCCTGCCAACCTTCTTTCCAACCCTGGTAAGAAGCAATACGGAGTGCAAAGCACTTTTTACCAAGAAGAACGTTTCCGCCGTAACCTGAGTTAACAGAGATAATTGTGTTGTCCTGAGGGAACTGACAGATGTATCTCTTTTCTTCGTCGATGTCGCAACGGCAGTGAAGACCGCGAACCCAGTCATTGCTGTCGCCGAGAACTTCGAGAACGTCTTTGCCAACTCTTGTCATGATAGCCATATTAAGAACAACGTAGATAGAGTCAGTAAGCTCAATACCTACTTTAGCAAAGGGAGAACCAACGGGACCCATTGAGTAGGGAATAACATACATTGTTCTGCCTTTGTAGCTGTCACGAGCGATGTCGTAAAGCATTTCATAAGCTTCTGCAGGATCCATCCAGTTGTTTGTGGGACCTGCTTCTTCTTTTGAATTAGCACAGATGAATGTTCTGCCTTCAACACGAGCAACGTCGTTTACAGCAGTTCTGTGAAGGTAGCAATCAGGAAGAAGCTCCTGATTAAGTTTAATGAGCTCGCCTGTTGAACAAGCAGTAGCTCTGAGCTCTTCGAGCTGTTCATGTGAACCGTCAATCCAAACGATTTTGTCGGGCTTTACAAGCTCAACTTTTTCGTCAATCCAGGAAAGTACGCTTTTGTTTGATGTTAATGCTGACATTATACATATCCTCCTGTAATAAAATATCCAAAAATTACCGATTATGTAATCGTAGATATAATACAACATATTACGATTAAATTCAAGCAATTTTTTAAATATTGTGTTATTTTTAACAATTTGCATAAACCCGTGGATATTTTTGGGTGTTGTGTTATATTATGATATGAAAAAACGCCCTGAATATTCAGAGCGTTTTTATTACCATAGCTTATTAAACGGTTACCATCTCAATATATTTATCAATAAATTCAAATGTTTTGGGCCAGTAAATTTCGGGATGCATAAGGTGAGCATTAGCGTGGTCTGCATCGGGAATTGAAAGTTTTTCTTTAGGACATGCAGCCGCATTGTAGTTAAGGTCCATCATTCTATAAGGAACAAAATTATCTGCTTCGCCGTGAATAAACAATGTAGGTGTTTTGGATTTTGCAAGCTGTTTTAAAGAGGATGCTTCTTTGAAGGTAAAGCCATTGACCATTTTGCTTGTTATTGTAGCAGGAGCAAGTAAAGCACCGGGTGCAGCGACTTTGAACTCTTCTTTCATTTCGTGGCTGAATTCATCCCATACACTACTGAAGCCACAGTCGGCGATACAACATTTTACGTTGTGGGGTAAATCTTCACCGGTTGTCATCATAACTGTTGCCGCACCCATTGAAACACCGTGTAAAATGATAGAGGTATCTTCATAGATGGTGGTAAGATAATCTATCCAGTCAAGCATATCTAATCTGTCAAGCCAACCCATTGTTATATGCTTGTGGTCACTAATGTCGTGTCCTCTTAACACAGGGAAAAGAATATTGTAACCACGTTCGTAATGATGTAAGGCATAACTACCCACTCTTTTTGGACTACTTGTGTACCCGTGCACACAAATTGCCCATTTATTTGAGGGTTCTTTTGCTTTTACTATGTAACCATGCAAGGGTCTGTTCTTGCTATTCTTTATAACAACATACTCTTTTTCCTGAGCATCGAACCATTCTTCGCCTTCTTTATCAAGAATATCTGCTTTTTCCTCGAGGGGAGTAAGAGTAGTTTTCTTTTTTGATTCGCTTATTTTATTGAAAATAGGTTTCGAAATTCTTGTGAGAACCAATTTGTTTGAAAGAAACCCTAAACCAAAGAAAGCAGTAGCAGCTACCGCAGATGTACCTAATAAAACTTTAGTTGTTTTTTTCATTATTGTGCGACCTTTCAAGTTTTTTTACAAGTATACAATATTTGTTAATAAAAATAAAGAGAAAAAGGAAAATTTTTGTTGTTTTATGCTTTTGGTTCTGTTATAATTATCAATGTATTGTGGTGTATTATGCACAGCACGGAGGTAATCTAAGTGAGTGATATTGTTTTTAAAACAAAAGCCTTTGGCGGTTATAACAAAAAAGATGTTATGGACTATGTTAACAGTTTGCTTAGTGAAAAAAGTGAGCTCAATAAGACAATTGCATCTTTTGTTGAGAGCAACACAAAGCTTGAGGCAGAAATTTCTGAATATAAAGCAAAGTGCGATGAAATGGGTTCACTCAGAAGCGAACTCGTTTCTGCCAAGTCATTGAATTCTGAGTTGCGTTCACAGATTGATTCTAAAGAAGCTGAAATTAAAAATCTTCTTGCAGAAATTTCTGATAGGGACGATAAAATCCTTAAACTTGAAAAAACAATGAGCGAGAATATGATGAGTGACGCCGCAGAAGCAGAAATCGAATTTTTGCGTGGTGAGGTTCAACGACTTAAAGCAGAGTGTGAGCGTTCTAGAGATATGGAACGTCAAGTCGGAGCAGCTATGCTTGATGCAAGAGTACATTCTGAAGAGTTAGTTGAAGCTGCTCGTGAACGTGCCAATAACGTTACAAAAGCAGTTTATGCTGCGATTGGTGATACTGCAGTGAAGATTGATGATTTATCAGATGGCATCGGTGAGATTGCTCGAGCATTCACAAAATCTGTTGAAGAAGTTGAACTGCGCATCAAAGCACTTACAGGGGATATGAGCAAAACAGCACAACTTCTCATCTCCGAAACGGGTGTTATTTCTGAGGCTTCTCGTGAAATTACAGGTGAAATCGAATACGATTTTAATAAAACTGACGGCGAAGAAATTTTATGAGTGAATATTACTTGAATACCGATAATATTAATGAATGGGTCGGCAATCTAAAGTGTGGTGATAAGGTTTATCTTTCTGGTACTGTTTTTACTGCGAGGGATGCCGCTCACAAAAGGATTGTTTCGTTGATACAATCTGATAGTGAATTACCATTTGAATTGAATGGTTCTGTAATATATTATGCGGGACCTACTCCCGAAAAGACCAATCTTGCCATAGGCAGCATTGGTCCTACAACTTCTTCAAGAATGGACGTTTTTGCACCATTGCTTATTAAAAAAGGTCTTAAAGCTATGATAGGCAAAGGCAATCGCTCTTGTGAAGTGGTAAATGCAATGAAAGAACATACTTGTGTGTACTTTGCCGCAATAGGCGGTGCAGGGGCTTTGTATTCCCAATGTGTCACAGAATGTCAGGTTGTTGCCTTTGAGGACTTGGGATGTGAATCAATAAAAAAACTTACTGTTAAGGATTTTCCTGTTATTGTTGCTATTGATTCTTGTGGTAATTCTCTATACAAATAAATTTCGAGGTGCTCTTGAAAAAATCTTATGATTATTTTAAGACGTTGAAAGAATTGTCGTACTGTGTTTACACGGTATACACAAAAGCTGTTACAAATAATGATTTCAAAAAGACATTTATTAAATTTTCAGGACTGAAAAACGAGTTGTCTGAAAGTTTGATTGATGATTTTGTCACCCCGTTGGAACGCGGTGATATTTATAATTTGTCGTTTTGTATGCACAAGGAACTGTGGCAGATTGATGAATTGTATAATTACAATTCACTGGCTGATATCGGTTCCTTTTTGTATGCAAATCAAATTAGCGAGTTACTTCAAAAACAAAACGAAGTTATTGATTTACTATTCCTTTCCAAAAATACAGACAAAGTATCGAAAAGTATTGATGAAGGTATGAATCTGTGCAACTGTGTGAAAAATCGGGTTCTGAAAAATGTAAGGGTATCTTTACGGGAATCAGAGCAACCCTTGATTGCTTACGGTTTGAACTGTGCTTACCTTTCACTACTTGAAAGTATAGATATTACTTTCAGCGAGATGGAAAGGATACTGATTGTTAAAAGTTAGGATGTTATTATGAATTTTATACAATTGAGAAAACAGTTAATTGAAAATGACTTTACACGAATGAATGATATGCAAAAACGTGCCGTTTTCAACGTTAATGGTGCAGTGCTCATTCTTGCCGGCGCCGGCTCGGGTAAAACTACAGTTCTTGTAAACAGAATTGCCTATCTTATTAAATATGGTAATGCATATAATTCTGATTTTACATACAGAACTACAAGTGATGCGGATTGCACTGCTTTAAAAAATCACATTGATAATAAAGGTGAATTGTCACAGGATGTCCAAAGACTACTGAGTGTTGATGCACCTGCGCCATGGCAGATTCTTGCAATTACTTTCACCAACAAGGCTGCAAATGAACTAAAATCAAGACTTGAAGCTATGCTCGGTGAAAAAGGTAATGATGTTTGGGCGAGTACGTTCCACTCTTGTTGTGTGCGTATTTTACGTCGTGATGCGGAGCGTATAGGCTTTTCAAAGCATTTTACTATTTATGATACTGATGACTCAAAGCGTGTAATGAAAGAAGTTTTGCGCGTTCTTGATATCGATGAAAAAAGACTTCCTGTTAAATACGTTCTCTCCGAAATAGGCAAGGCAAAGGATTCATTAATGACGCCTGAGCAATATGCTGACTCGGTAAGTTATGATATTAATAAAAAGTTGATAGCACAGGCATTCGCTAAGTATGAGGAAATGCTCAAAAAAGCCGATGCGATGGATTTTGATGATATTATCGTTAATACAGTTAAGTTGCTTAAAGAGAACGCGGATGTACTCGAATATTATCAAAGACGTTTCAGGTATGTAATGGTTGACGAGTATCAGGATACTAACCACGCCCAGTATATTCTTACATCTTTACTTGCGGGTGGTTACAGAAATATCTGCGTTGTTGGTGACGATGACCAGAGTATTTATAAATTCCGCGGTGCTACCATCGAAAATATTCTTGATTTTGAAAATCAGTATGATGAAAGTATGGTTATCCGTCTTGAACAGAATTATCGTTCAACTTCAATTATCCTTGATGCTGCAAACGCGGTTATAAAAAACAATCAGGGAAGAAAGGGTAAAACCCTCTGGACCGAAAAACAAGGTGGCGAAAAAATCTGCGTACGACTTCTTACAGACGAACGTGATGAAGGCAGATATGTAGCTGATGAAATTCTTAATGGAGTTGCCACCGGTCGTAAACTTTCGGATTTTGCTATTCTTTACAGAACCAATGCCCAGTCCAGTAGTATTGAACGTGCGCTTGTTTATAATGCGGTTCCGTATAAGATTTTTGGCGGTCATAAGTTCTATGACCGTAAGGAAGTTAAAGACGTACTTGCATACCTTTCTGTAATTGCCAATCCTTCTGATACGGTGCGTATGAGAAGAATTATAAACGAACCCAAAAGGGGAATCGGTGAAACAACAATTAATAATGCGGCATCAATTGCTGATGGACTTGGGTTAACTTTTTATGAGGTTATTTCCCACGCTAATGAATATCCCATGCTTTCAAGAGCATCTGCCAAACTGCTTGAATTTACCAATCTTCTGAATACACTTGCAGAATCCCTTGAAGAAAAAGAAATTCAGGATTTCTACGAAGATGTAATTTCTTTAACAGGCTATATGCAGTACCTTGAACTTGACAAAGAAACTGCCGAGGAACGTAAAGCAAACGTTATGGAGCTTCTTGCTAACCTCCTGCGTTATATGGAAGAAAACGATGGAGGTACTCTTACAGGTTTCCTTGAAGAAGTTGCTTTGATGACCGATATTGATAACTATAACTCCGAAAATGAATCGGTGGTTATGATGACCTTGCACTCTGCAAAGGGTCTTGAATTTCCTGTTGTGTTCATTGTCGGTGTTGAAGAAGGCCTTTTCCCGGGAAATCAGGTTATGTATGACCCCTCGGAAGTAGAAGAAGAACGACGTTTGTGTTACGTTGGTATTACCCGTGCTAAAGAGAAGTTATACATTACTAATGCACGTACAAGAATGATTTACGGTAATACCTCTGTTACAAGACCCTCACGTTTCCTTAATGAAATACCTGATGAGCTTATGGACTCCAACCTTAACTCGCCTCAACAGGGCTTTTACGGTGGCTTTTCTGCGAAAAACAGTTATGGTTCTTCCTTTGGTGGTGGTTTCAATCGCGAAACTACCAAAAGAGATGCAACTACTGCATATCAACGTTCATCTAAACCCACATCAACTGCTCACGGTTTTTCACGCGGTGGCTTTAGCAATGCTCCTAAAACTGAAAAAACTAATGCACCCGCCCTTGATTATAAAGTCGGAGATACAGTTGAACACAAAACCTTCGGACAAGGTCTTATTGTAAGTGCTAATTCCGTTGGCGGCGATATGGTTCTGGAAATAGCCTTTGATAATTGCGGCACTAAAAAAATTATGGCTAAAATGGCTAAACTAAAAAAATTATAAAAAATAAACAAACGAAGCTCACAGATATTGTGAGTTTCGTTTTTTTATAAAAGTTGACATATATTTAAAAAATATATATTATAAATGTATGATTTATTAAGGGGTGATTTTTTGGCTAATTGTCCTAAATGTGGTGAACATTTAAAAATTACTGACTGGAAGCAACATTGTCCTTATTGTGGGGGTAACGTTGTTATTTATGATATTCAGGAGCGTCTTATGAAGGATGCGGATATCGCCGAGGTACAGTATTATCATTTTCAAAAAAAGATTGACAGATTAAAAGCTTCTTTTGTTGGCTCGCGTCTTGCGGTTGTAAGAATTTTTACAAGTCTTATTCCGATTCTTGCAATTGTTATTCCGTTTTTTAAATGCTCGTTTAACGAACCTTTTGTAGAGTTTGACGGCTTTTTCAGTTTATTCTCTCTTTTAGATATTATTGATAAATTCAACTTTGATGGCATTTTGGGTCTTTTAAGTACAAGCAGCGGAAAATTACCTTTAATTCTTTTCTTAACGGCTGTTGCTTTAACTCTTCTTTCGGTTGTTTTACTTTTAGTAAGATTTTTATGCCTTACTATGAGTTGCTCCAAACGCGGTAAAGCAATGTGTTATGGATTTGATATTTCACTTCTTGTTCTTAGTGTTATTTCTTGTGTTCTGTTTAGTGTCATTCCAGAAAATCCGTATTTTTCTATTGGTTTTATAATAGCACCAATTGTATATTTTCTTCTATTAGTTGTAAATTTTGTCGTTGATATTGCAATTTATAAAAAAGGTATTGATGTTAAACACGCACCGTGCTTTGTTGGCGGTATTCCCATAGAAGAATATTTTCAAATGGTTGAAAAAGGTGTTGCTCAAGAAGAAATCAGGGCTGAAATGTATCGACGTCTTGCAAAGCTTCAGGAGGAAAAGGAAGCAGAATTAAATAAAAAGGAGGCGAAGAAATGAGCGAAGATAACAAAAATATAGCTGTTAGCGAACGCGAATATGTTTTTGAGCCGGATAATAATTTTGCGTATATGAACAGAATGTTCTGCTCAACAAAAGAGCGAGTTGCTTATATTTTAAAATGTGCAGCCGCTGATTTATCAATGGGTAAATATGATACGGGTTCCGAGCTTTTTATGTATAAAATCTTAGGACTCAATGCGGAAGCTCACGGTAACGCAGCAGTTGGTTTAGGTATCTACGACTTGATTAATGACCCTCTCTCTGCGGTTATTATTGATAAGATGCGTACTCGTTGGGGTAAATTCAAGCCGTTTCAATATTTATCTCTTTTGCCCAACCTTATAGTTGGTTTTGTTACGTGTATTTTGCCTCTTATTTGTGATGGTTATGATTTAAATGCCGCACAAAGACTTATCTTATATATGATTCTTTCTTATGTTGGCGAAACCGTTGGCGCTTTCTTCGGTGGCGGCGGATATATTGATAATGTTTTTACTCCTAATCCCAACGAAAGAACATCACTCCTTGTTTCTTCCCGTTTTGCGGGGGACTTGTTCAGGCGAGTGCCCGAGCAATTAGCCGGTGTCATTTTTGACCTCGTTGCAAACGGTAAAATCAAACTTAACCTTGCAAAAGTTTTTTCGGGAATGAAAATATGGTGGTGGGCGGTTGCTACAATTCCTGCGGTTATATGGATTTTTGTAAGCAAAGAACGCGTTCCGCAGTCAGAAAAACCACCTCAGGTTATGAAGGGTATGTTCTCTGTATTCAAAAACAAGCCTCTTTTAATTTATACACTTTCGGGCTTTATAGATGGTATTGATATACAAACATCTGAATCTCTTTATTATGACAGTGTTTTGAAATTCAACATGATTTCAACCATTGCCGGTATACCGGGTATGCCAATTTCTTATGCGAGTTATCCTTGGGCTGCTAAGTTCAGGAAAAGATTTTCAACTAAATTCTTGTGGATTACTCAACGTGGTTCAATCATTTTCTCCGAGGGTCTTTTCTTCTTAGTTGGTTTAATAGGTGGTAAAGGTAAAGGCTTTTATAAAAAGAAGTTACCAATGACTATTGCAATGGCAATTGGTAATAGCGTTGAAATGGTTTTCTATGCTACAAAGAAAATTGTTGACGCAGAAATTAACTATGAAGTTCTTGACTATTGCGAGTGGCAGAATGGCTACAGAGTTGAAGCAACAGTTAATCTTTTGACGGGTTACATAAATAAAGTCAGGGGAATTGCTTTGACTAAAATCAACTCAATGTTACTTGCAAGATGGGCAGGTTTCCAGTCGGGTATTACCGCTGTTCAGACTGAAGATACAATGTGGAAAATGTTTATAGCTGCCTTTGGTCCGAGGCTTATTATGGATTTAGTGAGCCTTATACCGATGTTCTTCTATAATGTTGACCAGAAAACAAGGGACAGAATGTATCTTGATTTAGAGCGTACTCGTGCCGAAACTGCAGCAAAAGAAAAGGCTGCACAAAATAAAAATTAAGAATGTTTTAAGGGACTGTAAACCAATAAGTTTACAGTCCCTTAAGTGTTTTTATATCTCAGAAAAGGGTGAAGCGATTTTTGAAAGTCGGAAGTTAACGGCTTCTCGTGAACGATTGTACCTGTATATACTGAATACAAGACCCACACCAACGTAAAGACAAAGGGTGCTTGTACCACCCGCACTGAAGAAGGGGAGCGTAATACCGATAACAGGTAAAAGCATAATGCACATACCAATGTTGATAACGACCTGAGCGGCTATCATTGAAGCAATGCCGTAACAGGCGAGTTGTGATGAAAAGTCCTTGGCATTTTTGCCGGTTTTAATCATCATAAAGCAAATTGCAAACAATAAGCCTAATGCGACAATGCACCCGAAGAAGCCTGTTTCTTCGCCAATTGCGGTGAAAATAAAGTCATTTTCGCTTTCGGGAACGATACCACCCTGAGTATATGTACCCTTAAAAAGACCTTGTCCAAAGAATCCTCCTGACCCTAAGGCATTCAAACCTTTTAACTGCTGATAGCTTTCTGCTTCGAATTCTTCAGGTTTTATAAGTGCTCAAAATCTGTTACGCTGATAATCGTCGAAAATGTACATCCATATTAATGGGGAACCGGCAATTGCAAG
>JAZRFO010000169.1:0-1837 GCA_045643685.1 Acutalibacteraceae bacterium | reverse complement strand
CGCAGTTGCACATTGTGGATTTAACCTTGTAAAGGCTCTTTGTAACGTTGTCGTGGAGTGAACCTGCATAAGTTACGTAAGAGTCAACGCCTTCTTCGAATGAAAGCTTTGAAGAACCGCCAAGGTCATATCTCTGCCAGTTTCTTGCTCTGTTTGAGCCTTCGCCCCAATACTCTTTAACGTATGTGCCGTTGATGTTGAGCTTGGGTGTGGGGCTTTCGTCGAATCTTGCAAAGTATCTGCCGAGCATCATAAAGTCAGCACCCATTGCAAGAGCAAGTGTCATATGATAGTCGTGAACGATACCACCATCGGAACAGATGGGAACGTAAACGCCTGTTTCTTCGAAGTATTCGTCACGAGCTGCAGCAACTTCAATAAGAGCAGTAGCCTGTCCGCGACCGATACCCTTTGTTTCACGGGTGATACAGATTGAACCGCCACCGATACCAACTTTAATAAAGTCTGCACCTGCGTCTGCAAGGAAACGGAAACCGTCACGGTCAACAACGTTACCTGCACCAACCTTTACTGTATCGCCGTATTTTTCACGGATGAAAGCGATTGTGCGTTTCTGCCATTCTGTATAACCCTCTGAGGAGTCAATACAAAGCACGTCTGCACCAGCTTCAACAAGTGCGGGAACGCGCTCTGCATAGTCACGTGTGTTGATACCTGCACCAACCATATAACGTTTCTGACTGTCGAGGATTTCCTGAGGATTTTCTTTATGCTGAGCGTAGTCCTTACGGAATACGAATTACATAAGCTTACCGTTGTCATCTATAATGGGGAGAGAGTTGAGTTTGTTTTCCCAGATAATGTCGTTAGCTTCTTTAAGAGAAGTAGAAGCAGGAGCAGTAACGAGTTTCTCGAGGGAAGTCATAAACTCGCTAACTTTTAAATCCATGGGCATACGGCTGATTCTGTAATCTCTTGATGTAACAACACCGAGGAGTTTACCGTTTGCTGTACCATCGTCTGTAACTGCCATTGTTGAATGGCCGAGTGCATCGTAAAGTTCAACAACGTCTGCAAGAGTGTTGTCGGGACGAAGGTTTGCGTCACTTACAACGAAACCTGCCTTGTAGCTTTTTACTCGTGCAACCATTGCGGCTTCGTCTTCAATTGACTGTGAGCCGTAAATGAATGACATACCGCCTTCCTTAGCAAGGGCAATTGCAAGTGTGTCGTTGGAAACGGACTGCATAATTGCGGAAACAAGGGGGATGTTGAGGGTAATAGGTGCTTCTTCACCTTTTCTGTATTTGCAAAGAGGTGTACTGAGGTCAACATTTGCAGGGATGCAATCGGGACCTGTGTAACCAGGGATAAGCAAATATTCACTGAATGTTCTTGAGGGTTCTTGACAGTAATGAGCCATTCAAATCTCTCCTTTAACTATAAGTTGTTACCCTATATTGTACTTTTTATTTTTCCAAAAGTCAACTATGAATTATAACGATAATGTAATACTTTTTTTGAGTTAAATTATTGTAATATGACATATTGTGTGATAAGATTAATCATAATTTACTCACGCGAGGTGTATTATGGCACATTTTGAAATTGATTTTCACGACAAAAATAGTGAAAGATTTATGATAAGCGGCCGTATCAATCAGATTCTCCGAGATATGTACGCTAAATTCATTATTATTGACAGTGTTGATACGGGTGATTTTTTATTCCGCGACGGTCAATATACTGTTGAACAGATAAACGAAGGTGAATGGACTCCCTTTAAGGCTAATAAGGATTATTGGGGCTACCGCGAATGCTATTGTTGGTTTAAACAGACAGTTAAGATTCCCGAAAGCTTCAAGGGTCAACACGT
>JAZRFO010000168.1:0-7755 GCA_045643685.1 Acutalibacteraceae bacterium | reverse complement strand
GCAAGAGTGGACATAGTGTAATCAATTGCATCAAAGCCTGCCCCGGCAATAAGTTCAATAGCTTTTAATTCACCAAATTTTGTTGCACAATTGTTTTTTTGAGAAAGAATCATTTTTTCACTCCTCTTTTTAATTATCATTCCGGCACTTATATTTTTGTGGGCTTATTTGATTTGATTTAATTGAACTGACATCTTCCATGTATTCATCCAACCTGAAGCGATAGCTTCTTCACAGGTTACCTAAGGATTTACATCAGCAAGACGAAGCCCCTAAAACCCTGCAACAGGACCGCACCTGCCATCATCAAAAAGAGTGCCGCCTACATCAAATAATATCATTTTAGGTTTTTTCTTATATTGCATTTGTAAAACTCCTTTGAATCATATTATTACGGCCCTTATGACTTCTTTATTAGCCATTACTTTACAATAACTTCGTACAGTGTTTCCTGAAACCTGGGAAGCCACCATTCTTTGTAGCCTGCTTTTGTGGGATGAATATGGTCAATAAGATATATTTCTTTTTGCGCTTCGGTAATATTATTCATTTCTTCATCGTTCCAGAAATCGATTACTGTAATATCCCACTTCCTTTGAATTTCTAATAGCAAATCCACCATTTTGCCATAGTGGTCGCTATCATACTTTGCCTGAGTATAGAAAACAACGGGACAATCCCAGGTAGCTTTAGCATAAGCAATTATGTATTCAATAGCACCTGCAACAGTGTTTGTGTCGAAAGATTCTAAATCAAAGCTTTCGCTTATTTCACCAAGAGGCATTTCCTTTGTGGCATCATTGGTGGAAAGCTGACACACAAACGCATGCGCCTTAATATTTTTATCAATAGTCCTCATTCTGGAAACGTACGAATTTGATTTAACATCAACGAGGGTTGTACCTGAAACCGCTTCTTTTACCGCTATAATTCCATCAGTTTTTTCAAGGTAATCTGAGAAGCTTACACCAAAAGAACCGTAACCAAAGGTTACAGAACTGCCGAGGAAAATAACAGTTTTATCTTTGATTAGACTATCTTGTTTTGTGGTAGTGTTTTCAAGAGAATATTCTGCGTAGTTCCCTTTATTAAACGCACCAAACATATTAGCAACATATCCACCTGCCACAAGAACGATTATTAATAATATTGATAATACAATCTTCAGTTTCTTTTTCATCAGGGCACCTCCCGGGTGGGTTTCAATGTATAATTTATGATTATTGAAAACATTATACTACCTCTGTTCATTACTTGCAACATAATAATGGCACAACTACCACCTACTATTTTCCGTAAGTGAGTTACTCATTTTAGAAATCTTCAAATTCACTCCAATATTAAAAACTTTACAATAAAGGTTATTTGTAAGACTAATACTATATCCCGCAAAAAAACATTACGCTCTTGTTTTTATTGATGGTCAGTGTTAGAATTATCATATAAAAAATCACATTGTAAAGAGAGTGATACTATGAGCTCATATAAATCATTCAAAAAGATAAGTTGCGTTTTAATTGCGTTTATACTTTTGTGTTTGACTGCTTTACCTGTTTATGCCGCAACCACTATTGAAGTCAATCATGCAACTGATATTTCTGTTTCTGAAGATAATTGGTGGGACAGAGGTGTTCAATACGGACGAATTCTGGTTCTGAATAATCAAACCCAAAAAGAAAACAACGTTCTTCTTGCAACTCATTGTGAGCTTAATGCAGGGCTTACAGACAATGCACCCGGTTATCCTGTTTACCGAAGCACCGATAACGGAAAGACGTGGGAAATCATCACCCGTGTTACTGATACTCTGACAGGGGCAAACTCCGAATGGAACCCTACCCTTTTTGAGCTTTCAAAACCTTACGGTGATTATCCTGCAGGAACAATAATTCTTGTGGCTTGTTCAATTGACCCCCAGCACAACAAAGAGTCCCACATCAGACTTTATTTCAGTATTGATGGCGGTTATACCTTTGACAAGGGTGTTGTAGTTGCATCCGCAGGTGGTCTTGATGAGGGTGTGTGGGAGCCATTTTTAACTCAGCTTGATGACGGTAGTCTTGTTTGCTATTATTCCGATGATTCAGACCCCGAACACTCACAGAAAATCGTTTATAAGCAATCAAAAGATGGTGTAATTTGGGGTAAATCAGTAACTGTTGTAGCAAGTAAAATCCACGAAGAAAGACCGGGTATGCCCGTTGTTACAAAACTTTCTGACGGCTCATATTTTATGGTTTATGAAGTTGTTGACAAAGAAGGTATTGAATGTGAACCTGTTTTTTACCGTTTTTCAAAGGATGGTCTTGATTGGGGTGATCCTTCATTTATAGGTGATGAGCTTATTAGCAAAAATGGTAAAAAAGCATTGGGCGCTGCCCCCTACTGTGCATGGACCCCTGTTGGCGGTGAATACGGAACATTGATTGTAAGCGGTTCACACATGAGAAAAGGAAACAGTAAAACAGGTTCCGATTATTTTATCAGCTATGATAACGGAAAAACCTGGAAAACTGTTCCCCACCTAATCCCCTACACCTCCGGTGACCATGTTGGTTACAGTAACTCTTTCGCATTCTCAAAAGATGGCAAAACAATGTACGCTATAAACAATCCCCAAAGGGATGATAACCCCGAAAAATCAAAAATGGTTGTTGCCGTTGCAGAACTACAGGAAACAACCTTTACACAACAAAATAACACAACCATTGTTATATTGATAATCCTTATTATTGTTTTACTCGGTGCAATAATTACTATTGGAATTGTCATTAAGAAAAAGAAGAAGGTTTAACAATCACAACTCCCACCTACCATTAATTTGGTAAGTGGGAGTTGTTGCTTTATTCAATTTTCACTCTGCATAAATCACTTCAACTTGTACAGGAAGTGATTTATGAGGCTTTGTGAAACATATTTCAGATTTATTTTTATAATTATGTTTTGTTAAGCTAACGCATCTGCAGGGGCATTTTCGGGAAGCCAACCTGTGAAACCGAGTTCAGGCATTGCGTAAATTACTGCCATATCCTCGGCGGTGAGTTCAAAATCAAATATCTCAGCATTTTCAATTATTCTTGCAGGTGTAACCGATTTTGTAAGCACGTTAAGACCGGACTGTAAAACAAATCTGAGACATATTTGAGCAACTGTCTTTCCATACTTCTTTGCAATGACCGCAAGTGTTTCATCTCCGAGAACAGCTCCACATCCGAGAGGACTAAACGCCTGAACAAGCATTCCCTTTTCCTGTGAATATGATACTGTTTCGGGTTGAGTATAACCGGGATGGAACTCAATTTGATTAACCATAGGCTTGATATCACAGCGTTCCGCCAATGCATCGTAGTGCTTCTTTTGGAAATTCGAAACACCAATAGCACGGATTTTTCCGTTTTTATATGCATCCTCAAATGCTCTCCACGTATCTGCATTTATCTCCTTCCAATCAGGAGATACCTTTTCCACACAAGGCCAATGGATAAGGTAAAGGTCAAGATAGTCAAGCCCTAAATTTTCAAGAGAAATATCAATTGCCTCGGTTGCTTTTTCATATCCGCGCATAGTAACCCAATGCTTGGTGGTAACAAAGATATCTTCTCTTTTAACACCTGAAGTCTTGATACCTTCGCCAACAGCCTTTTCGTTTCCATATGCAAAAGCAGTATCTATATGACGATAGCCCACATTTATTGCTTCTATAACAGAGTTTTTTGCAATTTCCCCATCAGGAGTAAGATATGTACCATAGCCAACGCAAGGCACTTGGACACCATTGTAAAGCTCGAATGTATCTGTAAGTTTATTCATTTCACTCGCTCCTTTTAAAATAAAGACTATAGCAAAATTGTATCACCAAAACCGCAACTTAGCAATAGCTAAAAATCAAGATTTTGGGCTTTTGAATGTATGGACGATAATGATTTTCCGTTTTTATGAATCAGCAACCACAAGTCGTTACCCATAAACTCAATGTGATTTTTCAGATGCATAACTGTAGTGATTTTCGTTGTTGTTTTTGCTTTATGTAGGTGGTATAATCAATTCAGAAAGTTGGTGAGCATGTATGGAAAAGGGAATCATATTTAATATTCAAAAATTTTGTTTACACGATGGCGACGGTATTCGTACCTGTGTGTTCCTAAAGGGTTGCCCTCTCAGGTGTATATGGTGCCACAATCCTGAAAGCCTTGAGAAAGCACCGAACCTTTCTTTTAACAAACAGAAATGCTCATCATGTGGCAGATGCCTTACAGAGTGTTCTGTTCGCACAATTAAGAACGGCACTTTGAAAATTGACCGTGAAAAATGTATATGCTGTGGCAAATGTGCAGAGGCTTGTCTTAATGATGCCAATGAAATAATTGGTAAAGAAACAACTACCGCGGAAGTCATGCGAGAGGCAATAAAAGACAAGATGTTCTACGATACATCAGGTGGCGGTCTTACTGTTACAGGTGGCGAACCATCATATCAACCTGATTTCACTTTGGAGCTTCTCAGTCTTTCAAAGGATTCAGGAATTTCTCTTGCTATAGAAACTTGTGGTATTGGTTCAAGAGACTTCTACGAAAAGGCAGCAGACCTTGGTACAACATTTCTATTTGATATTAAATGCATTGACCCTGTTCGCCATAAGTCGCTTACGGGTGCAGATAACGCTCACATTATGTCAAACCTTAAATATCTTATGGACCGAGGTGCAGATATTATCATAAGACTACCCTTAGTCCCTGATTGTAATGATGGGGATACGGATATTACAAATCTTTGTGCATTTCTTAATGAAAACAAAGGACGATACAGATATGCAGAGATAATGCCCTATCATACTCTTGGTATAGGAAAATCCGAAAAACTGGGCACAACTGCTACATACATTCATGATGGTGCAACGGATGATGAAATATCCCGTTGGTTATCACTATTCAATTCTCACGGCATTGATGTGAGAGTATCAAAATAAAAGAGGTTTATTTATGACAAATTTAGCTCACATTGACCCATTCCTTTATGGATATTTTTTAGACGAAAGTCTTGAACATGGTGAACGAGTAGGTCTCGCCCTACTCCATGCCGCAAAAAATCTTGAAATCAGGTTTTCTCGTCAGTTACTTCCCGAAACATCATTTGAAACCAAATATGGTAGTTCTGGTTATGCTCCTTCAGAAGGACTCTGGTTTTCCGATGAAAACATTTTGAAACTTGCCGAGGAATTCCCCGAACACAAGGAAACTCTACACAGATATATTCAGGAAATAAACATTATTAAAAACAAGGCAAGAATGCTTAATTGTGAAACTACAGACGCACTCAACCATTCAGGTGCTGAATGGGGCGGCGGTTGGGGCGGTCACTCTAACCCCGATTACGGCAGAATAATCAATTTCGGTACTGACCATATCCGTACAATCATTGCCGCAAACCGTGATAATCATCCTGACGAGGCTTGGTTCTATCGTTCATGCTCTTACACCCTTGATGCTATAGATATTTTGGGTAAAAGATATTGCGAAACCGCTCTCGAAATGGCAGAAAAATGCGATAACAAAGAAGATAAATCATTTTATCTTCGTATGGCAAAGGTATTCGAAACAGTACCTAAGAAACCTGCTTACGATTTCACATCGGCTATGTGCTCTTTCATGCTAGTCTTTGCCCTTGACGGTAGTGATTCTCCCGGTCGATTTGACCAGTATATGCATCCCGCATATTTAAAAACAGACAACAAGGAAGAAATAATAGACTTACTTGACAGACTGTGGGACTACTTCCGCGACCATCGTTCCTGGAATCTTTGTATTTCAGGAAGTGATGAAAATTGGAAGGATGAAACCAACGAGCTTACATACGATATTCTTGCTATGGTGAGGAAGAAAGGGTACAATACCCCCAACCTTACTTGTCGTGTCCACAGAAACACACCCGATAAACTATGGAATGCAATTGCCGATACTCTCGCAACAGGAACAGGACTTCCTGCATTATACAATGACGATGTAGTTTGCGTTGCTCTTGAAAAAATCGGTATTCCATGCCAAGACAGTCATGATTACTGTATGAATGGTTGCAATCAGATAGATATTCTAGGCAAGAGTCACATGGGTCTTGAAGATGGCGAGGTTTTATTCACCAAATGCCTTGAGTTTGCACTCCATAACGGCGTAGATGATATGAATGGCAAGAAAGTTTCTATTGAAACGGGCGATCCACGAACCTTTGCAACCTATGAGAGATTTGAACGCGCTTTTATGGAACAATTAGAGTTTGTAACCTACAACTCTTGCGGTAGTGCAAACGCATATCAACATATGCGCGGTGTATTTCAACCTCACCCCCTTCGCTCCTGTCTTATTGAGGGTTGCCTTGAAAAAGGTCGAGACTACAGAAACGGTGGCCCACTTTACAACCACGGGCAGATTTTAGCCGAGGGTATTGCAGATACGGGTGATAGTCTATATGCTATCAAAAAGCTCATTTACGACGAAAAGAAATACACAATGTCAGAGCTTATTGATGCTCTCAACTCGAACTTTGAGAGTTATGAGCAACTCCACCACGATTTTAAGAATTGCGAAAAGTTCGGTAACGATATTGAAGAAGTGGATAATATAACCGCACGGGCTCTCAACCGTTTCTTCACCATTCTCAAACGCAACAACACTTATAGAGGTGGAGTATTCACAGGCGGATGCAGTACCTTTAACCGAGCTGCCAACTACGGACGTCAAACTGCAGCACTTCCTAATGGAAAGTTGAAGGGTGAACCGCTCCTTGCAGATAGTATCGCCGCAACACCCGGACGAGATACAAAGGGACCAACTGCACAAATTAAATCTGTTCTTAAATACAATCACACCGATGCTTGTAGTGGATTTGTATTCCAAAACAAATTCGAAAAGAAAATGTTCAATAGTGATAAAGGTAAGGCTTCATTTATCGCCCTTGCAAAGGCATATTTTGCAGGTGGAGGACAACAATATACCGTTACTGTCGTTTCTCCCGAAGACCTTCTTGACGCAAAAGAACACCCTGAAAACCATCGCAATCTTATCGTGCGTGTAGGTGGCTATAGCGATTATTTCACAAACCTCACCGACGAGCTTCAGAACAACGTCATCGAAAGAACGTTTATGGATGCATGATTTCAAACCAACAACAAAAAAGGCAGTTATGCATTTGCATAACTGCCTTTTTTTACCTTATGTGTCAAGTTACTACATTTTAATAAAATCGCTTACTTATATGTTTTTTAATCAATATCAATATTTTTTCATAACAATAGCGGTTCTGTTCGGCAGATAGCATTTAAAGCCTACCCAACCCACAGGTGTGGTAAAGCTTTCATATTGAACGTCGGTATCAACACGTGAAAAACCGCCAAACTGTCCGTCATCCGAGGAAAGAACAACCTTGTATTTACCTTCTTTACCTACCGGTATGAAATATCCGTCAAATGATTTTGTAGGGTGGAAATTGAAGATGAACACAGTATCACCCTTAGTATAGATAAGCACCTTATCATCCTGATGAAGCCATCTGTTTTCAGCCGTCAAAGCAAGTAAATCATCTTCCTTAAGCAGCTTTATCATAGCCTTATCAAAATCATTCAGTTCTCTGTATCTAAGACACGGATTATCCACCAAACTCCATTGCCTACGACAATAATGATAGCTCCAACCATTGCCTTCACGTGGAAAATCTATCCATTCCGGATGACCGAATTCATTACCCATAAAATTCAGATACCCTTTT
>JAZRFO010000167.1:0-17861 GCA_045643685.1 Acutalibacteraceae bacterium | reverse complement strand
TGGTCCCGTTACTGTTACACACCCCGACATTATCCGTTACTTTATGCTTATTCCCGAGGCAGTTTCCCTTGTTCTTCAGGCGGGTGCTTATGCTAACGGCGGTGAAATCTTCATTCTTGATATGGGTTCACCCGTTAAAATCCGCGAACTTGCAGAAAACCTTATCAGACTTTCAGGTCATGTGCCCGGTGAAGATATCGAAATCAAATACACGGGACTTCGTGACGGTGAAAAACTTTACGAGGAACTTCTTATCAGTGAAGAAGGTATCCAGAAAACTCAGAATAATCTTATCTACATAGCAAGACCTATGGAATTTGATTCTGACAGACTTTTCAATCGAATCGACTATATGCGCACAATTATGGAAGGCGCAACAGGTCGCGAAATTGTAGATATTGTTAAAGAACTTGTTCCCACATTCAATCCTCAGAACGTTGCTTTCAAGGACGAGGTTGAGGAAAAGAAAGAAGAAAAAGAAGAAGTTCACGCATAAACTTAAAAAATTAAAACCAAAGGAGGGTCGGGTATGAAAATTTTAGTTATATGCCAATATTATTATCCCGAACCCTTCAAGGTTCACGATGTCTGTGAAGCATTGGTGGCAGAAGGGCATGAGGTGGACGTTGTAACCTCCTTCCCCAATTACCCCATGGGTGAAATTTACGAAGGCTACAAAAACGGTGAGCACAAAGACGAAGTAATAAACGGTGTCAACGTGCACAGAGTTTTTACCATTGGAAGAAAAACAGGCTTTATCTGGCGAACAGTTAATTATTACACATATTCCTTTGCAGCTGCACGCTATGTGTCAAAAATCAAAAAGGAATATGACGTAGCTTTTGTTTACCAGTTATCACCTGTGCTTATGACCAATGCCGCCATAAAGTACAAGAAAAAGCATAACAAAAAATTTCTTTTATATTGTCTTGATTTATGGCCTGACAGCCTGACTTTAGGCGGAGTGAAAAAAGGCGGATTAGTATATAACTATTTCAAGAGAAAATCTCAAAAAATTTACAATTCGGCAGATAAAATTCTTGTTTCATCAAAAATGTTTGAACAATATTTTGATGAAATGTTCAAAATTAATGGTGAAAGAATAGACTATCTGCCCCAATACGCAGAGGATGTTTTTGTTCCTGTTTCTTGTGTACAGGGAGGCAACGTTAACATAACCTTTGCGGGAAATATCGGTACAACCCAAAGCATCGAAACAATACTTTATGCCGCCGAAAAACTTAAAGATGAGAAAATTAATTTCCATTTTTATGGGGATGGTTCAGGGCTTTCGGTTTTTGAAGATTTAGCAAAAAACAAACTGAAACTCCAAAAAGTATTTTTCCACGGCAGGATTTCTCCACAAGAAGTTGCCCATAAATATGCACAGAGCGATGGTCTTATTGTAACCCTTTCCGATAATCCTGTGCTTTCTATGTCCTTCCCCGGAAAAATCCAGACCTATATGGCGGCGGGTAAACCAATTATAGGCGCGGTTAATGGTGAAGCCGCGGAGATTATCAGGGAAGCAGAATGTGGTTTCTGTGCCAAGGCGGAAGATGTTGACGGACTTGTTGAATGTATAAAGGAGTTTATGAACTCCGATAAAGTTCAGTTGGGTCAAAATGCCCGTAAATATTATGAAGAAAATTTCCAAAAAGCAGATTTTATAAATCGACTTTCAGATGAATTGGAAAAATTAAGGTGATTTTGTGAAAATACTCATTATAGGTTTCGCAAAAATTAAATATATGCCCTATCTTGACTTGTACCTTGAGAATATTGACAGGGAAAAGAATGATGTTCACCTTATTTATTGGAATCGTGATTTAAAAGAAGAAAATCTCGAAAAACTTGAGGGGATAACCCTTCACGAATTTGCTTCATATCAGGAAGATGATGTTGCAAAGTTTTCGAAACTTGAAAATTTCAAAAAATTCAGAGAATACGCGGTGTCCGTTTTAAAAGAGGACTTTGATTTTGTAGTCGTACTTCATTCACTTCCAGGTGTACTTCTTTCAAAGGAAATAGTAAGCAGTTATAAAAACAGATACATCTTTGATTATCGTGATTTCACTTACGAAAACTTTTTACCGTATAAATCAGTTATTCATACCCTTGTGAATAACTCGTATAAAACTTTTGTAAGTAGTGATGCTTTCCGAGCATTTCTTCCCGATAATAAAAAAATTCATACCTCCCACAATGCTTTGTGGCGTGAGTTGGAAAAGGATATAGATATACCCAAAAATCTCAGCGAAAAAATCCGCATTGGTTTCTGGGGTTTTATAAGGGAAGAAAAGACAAACCTTGAAATTATTGAAAAATTAGCAAACGATGAAAGATTTGAACTTCATTACTACGGCAGGGAGCAAGGCGTTTGCGAAGCTTTAAAGGAAGCGGTTGCAGACAATGTGTCAAACGTATATTTCCACGGGGAATATACTCCCAATGAAAGAATTGATTTTGTCAAAAACACAGATTTAATCCATAACATCTATGGTGGAAGTAATATGAATCTTGCCGTAAGCAACAAGTATTACGATGGTCTGATTTTTGGAATTCCCCAGCTTGTTATGAAAAACTCATATATGAGTGTGCTTGTAAACAATAACGGAATTGGTAAGGCGGTTAATCCTAAAGATAAATCTTTTGCTGATGAGGTTTACGAGTATTATAAATCCATAGACCAAAAGAAATTTAAAAATAATTGCCGTGTGGCTTTGGAGAAAATTAAAACCCAACAAAAAGCCCTGACGGATTTTATAATAAATATAAGCAAATAAAAAGTACAATCAACTCTAATATAAGGAGTTGACTTGAATTTGAACAACAAATACTTCGGAGGAATAAATTATGTCAGTTTTTGCAGGTAAAACACTTATGATTACAGGTGGTACAGGTTCATTTGGTAACGCTGTGCTTAATCGTTTCCTTAAAACAGATATTGGTGAAATCCGTGTTGTTTCACGTGACGAAAAGAAACAGGACGATATGCGCCACGAATTTCAGGCTAAAATGCCCGAGGTTGCCGAAAAAATCAAATTTTTCATCGGTGACGTGCGTGACCTTGCAAGTGTGAAAAATGCAATGCACGGTGTTGACTATATTTTCCACGCCGCAGCACTTAAGCAGGTTCCTTCTTGCGAATTTTTCCCTCTTGAAGCGGTTAAAACAAACGTAATCGGTACTGATAACGTGCTTACTGCCGCTATTGAAGCAGGTGTAAAATCCGTTATCTGCCTTTCAACAGATAAAGCGGCTTACCCCGTAAATGCAATGGGTACATCAAAGGCAATGATGGAAAAGGTAATCGTTGCAAAAAGCCGTACAGTTGACCCTGACAAAACAAAAATCTGTTGCACACGTTACGGTAACGTTATGTGTAGCCGTGGTAGTGTTATTCCTCTTTGGATTGAGCAGATTAAATCGGGCAAACCCCTTACAATTACCGAGCCCTCAATGACACGTTTTATTATGTCACTTGATGAGGCAGTTGACCTTGTTCTTTTCGCATTCGAGAACGGTGTATCCGGTGACATTCTTGTACAGAAAGCACCCGCTTGTACAATTGAGGTTCTTGCTAAAGCGGTTAACGAACTCTTTAAAGCAGAGCAGGATATTAAGGTTATCGGTATCCGTCATGGTGAAAAAATGTACGAAACACTTCTTACAAACGAAGAATGTGCAAATGCAATTGATATGGGCGACTTCTATCGTGTTCCCTGTGACAACCGCGGTCTTAACTATGATAAATACTTCAAAGACGGCGACGTTGAAAGAAATCCTCTTACTGAATTTAACTCAAACAATACCGAACTTCTCAATGTAGAACAGGTTAAAGAAAAACTTCTTTCACTTCAGTACATCAGAGATGAACTTGCAGCCTGGGAGAATAAATAATATGAAAATACTTGTTACGGGTGCCAAAGGTTTTGTTGGTAAAAATCTTTGTGCCGCACTCAGAAATGTAGCAGAGGGTAAGGACAAGTCAAGAGGAATTGACAGCGATATCACCATTTATGAATTTGATATCGACACCGAAAAAAGTCTTCTTGAGGAATACTGCAAGGATGCAGATTTTGTCTTTAACCTTGCAGGTGTAAACAGACCCGAAAATACCGAGGATTTTATGAATGGTAATTTCGGTTTTGCAAGTGAATTATTAGAAAATCTTAAAAAATACAACAATAAATGCCCTGTTATGCTTTCCAGCTCGTTACAGGCAACCCTTGTGGGCAGATATGCCGAGGGCGAATATGGTAAGAGCAAAAAAGCAGGGGAGGACTTGTTCTTCAATTACTCCGAAGAATCAGGAGCAACTGTTTACGTTTATCGTTTCCCTAATCTTTTCGGTAAATGGTGCAGACCCAATTATAATAGTGCTGTTGCTACATTCTGCAACAACATTGCAAATGATTTACCCATTCAGGTTAATGACAGGGCAATTGAACTTACGCTTCTTTATATTGACGACCTTGTTGACGAAATGTTCAATATTTTAAAGGGTCAGGCTCACCGTTGTGAGTATGATGGTCTTGATACTGTGGATAAAGAGGACGGCAGATTCTGTTATTGCCCCATAGTACATAAAGTTACCTTGGGCGAGATTGTTGATTCACTTGGAATCTTCAAAAATCAACCTTCAACACTCATAGTTCCCGAAATTCCCTACAATTCATTTGCAAAGAAGCTTTATTCAACCTATCTTTCATACCTTCCCAAAGAAAAGGTTTCTTTTCCCTTAAAAATGAACGTTGACCCCAGAGGTAGTTTTACCGAGCTTCTTAAGACCGAAAAATGCGGTCAGGTCAGCGTGAATATTTCAAAACCCGGTATTACAAAGGGTCAGCATTGGCATAACACAAAATGGGAGTTTTTCATCGTTGTTTCGGGTAAAGGTCTTATTCAACAACGAAAAATCGGTTCTGATGAAGTCCTTAATTTTGAAGTCAGCGGTGAGAAAATTGAGGCGGTGCATATGCTCCCCGGTTACACCCATAACATCATAAATCTTTCCGATACAGAGGATTTGGTTACTGTAATGTGGGCAAATGAACAGTTTGACCCCAATAAACCTGATACTTTTTTTGAGGTGGTAGAATAATGGATATTAAACTTGATTATTCAGACGTTTCTTTTAAAAATAACGGAAAATTAAAGCTTCTTATTATTGTAGGAACACGACCCGAGATTATAAGACTTGCAGCGGTTATCAACAAATGCCGTAAATATTTCGATTGCGTACTTGCTCACACAGGTCAGAACTATGACTACAATCTCAACGGTGTTTTCTTCAAGGATTTAAAGCTTGATGCACCCGAGGTTTATATGGATGCAGTAGGTGACGACTTAGGTGCAACGGTAGGTAATATTATCAACTGTTCATATAAACTTATGGCACAGATTAAGCCCGATGCACTTCTTATTTTAGGTGACACAAACTCCTGTCTTTCTGCAATTCCTGCAAAAAGACTTCATATACCTATTTTCCATATGGAAGCGGGTAACCGTTGTAAGGACGAGTGCCTTCCCGAAGAAACAAACAGACGAATTGTTGATATTATTTCCGACGTTAACCTTGCTTACAGTGAACACGCAAGAAGATATCTTCACGAATGTGGTTTGCCCAAAGAACGTACCTACGTGACAGGCTCACCTATGGCGGAGGTTCTTCACGCAAATCTCGAGGAAATTGAAAAATCCGATATTCTCGATAAATTAGGGCTCGAAAAGAAAAAATATATTCTCCTTTCTGCTCACAGAGAGGAAAATATAGATACCGAAAAGAATTTCCTTTCACTTTTCAATGCGATTAACAGAATTGCTGAAAAATATGATATGCCCATTCTTTACTCCTGCCACCCCAGAAGTAAAAAAAGACTTGAAGAAAGCGGATTTGAACTTGATAAAAGAGTTATCCGTCACGAGCCTTTGGGCTTCCACGATTATAATAACTTACAGATGAATGCTTTCGCGGTAGTTTCCGATAGCGGTACACTTCCCGAAGAATCAAGCTTCTTCACATCTGTTGGTAAACCCTTTCCCGCAGTATGCATCAGAACAAGTACCGAGCGTCCCGAGGCTCTTGATAAGGCTTGTTTCGTTCTTGCGGGTATTGACGAAAATTCACTTACACAGGCTGTTGAAACTGCAGTTGATATGAACGAAAACGGTGATTACGGTATCCCCGTACCCTATTACTTAGAAGAAAATGTTTCAACAAAGGTTGTTAAAATTATTCAGAGTTACACAGGCGTTGTAAATAAAATGGTCTGGAGAAAATTCTGATAAACTCCGGTTATTTGTGGATGTGATTTTATGAAATATGCTCTTATTGGTTGCGGCAGAGTTGCCGGTAGTCACATAAAAGCGGCAAAGCATAACCAACTTGAAATTGTTGGTTTGTGTGATATAGTGCCTCAAAAGGCACAGGCACTTGCAGAAAAATATGGTGTCGAAACTGTAATTTATGCCGATTATAAAGAAATGTTGCAAGAAACAAAGCCCGATTTTGTTGCAATTGCAACCGTAAGCGGTACCCATGGGGAAATTGCCTGTTACTGTGCAGAAAACGGCTTCAACTTTGTTGTTGAAAAGCCCATGGCTATGAGCATGAAAGAGGCGGATATGGTTATTGCTGCCGCCGAAAAAAGCGGTGTTATTGCGGGTGTTTGCCACCAGAACAGATTTAATATTGCCGTTCAGGAACTTCGTCATGCAATTGACGATAACCGATTTGGCAAGCTTTCCCACGGAAGTGTCCACATTCGTTGGTGCCGTGACGAGGAATATTACAATAGTGATGATTGGCGTGGTAAGTGGGCATCCGACGGTGGAGCATTGATGAATCAATGTATTCACGGTATCGACTTGCTCAGGTGGATGATGGGCGATGAGGTTGAGTCTGTTTACGGTTCAACCCGAAACATCAGTCATCCCTATATTGAAGCGGAAGATATAGGTGTTGCGGTGGTGAACTTTAAAAACGGTGCCGTTGCAACTATCGAGGGAACGGTTAATACTATCGAAAACCTTGAAGAAACATTATGCGTTTTCGGTGAAAAAGGTATGGTTCGTCTTGGTGGAATGAATGCCTCCACAGTTGACGTGTGGAATTTCAAACAAACTCAGGACGATGATACACAAAAACTTCAAATTGAAGAACCTGCGCCCAATGTTTACGGCCACGGTCACGTCAGCTTGTATATAGACGTAATTGATGCAATTAAAAACAATCGCCAACCCTATGTGGATTTATATGCGGGTAAACGTGCGGTTGAAATGATACTTGCGATTTATAAAAGTCAGTTAACAGGGGAAAAGGTGATTTTGCCCCTTGAAGATTTCGCATCTGTAGAAATGACAGATATATTTACAAAGAAGTGATAATATGACAGTTAATGAACTGTTAAAAAAGGATATTGTTCTGCTTGATGGTGGTTTCGGCACAGAGCTTATTAAAAAAGGTATGAAACCCGGTGAAGATTCGGCTTCTGCCGTTTTTGACCACCCCGAGTGGGTTAAAGAGATACATAAATCCTATATTGATGCAGGTAGCAACATAATAATGGCGGATACCTTTGGTGCTAATAGGTTTAAACTCAAGGGTTCCACTCATACGGTTGAGGAAAGTATTTTAAAAGCGGTTGAACTTGCAAAAGAGGTTGCCAAGGGTACCGAAACCCTTGTGGCACTTGATGTGAGCACTACGGGAGAGTTGCTTTTTCCCGCAGGTACGTTAACATTTGAAGATGCTTACGAAACCTACAAGGAAGTTGCCCTTTGGGGTAAAAAAGCCGGTGTTGATTTAGTCTGCCTTGAAACCTTTACTGATTTAAAGGAAGCGCGAATTGCCCTTCTTGCAGTTAAGGAAAATACGGATTTACCTGTTTTTGTAACCTTATCATTTGATGAAAACGGACTTACCATGAATGGTA
Organism: Acutalibacteraceae bacterium; assembly: GCA_045643685.1. Classification (GTDB taxonomy): domain Bacteria; phylum Bacillota; class Clostridia; order Oscillospirales; family Acutalibacteraceae; genus DTU089. Next base: position 9,921 of record JAZRFO010000167.1, on the reverse strand, counting down.
GCACACCCTCTGCCGTAGCGGTTACTTTAAAATCCGCAGGTGCAGATGCGGTGGGTCTTAACTGTTCATTAGGTCCTGACAAATTAAAGAGTGTTGTAGAAGAATTTCTTAAATATTCCGCTTTACCCGTAATTGTAAAGCCCAACGCAGGACTTCCTGACCCTAAAACAGGGGAGTACACAATGAATGCAGAAGACTTTGCGGAGTATATGACCGAGTTTTATAAAAACGGTGTCGGTATTATGGGCGGATGTTGCGGAACGAGTCCCGAATACATAAAGCTTCTTAAAAATAGGCTTAAAAACACCCAAAAAGGTACGCCCGACAGAGTTGCTTTCGGTGTAATAAGCGGTGTGAATACTGTTATAAATCTTAATGAACCCCGTGTTATTGGTGAAAGAATAAACCCCACGGGTAAAAAGAGATTTAAACAAGCCCTTGAGGAAAACGACCTTGATTATATTCTCAACGAGGGTATTTCACAGGTTGAGGCAGGTGCCGAAATACTTGATGTCAACGTAGGTCACAGTGCCATTGACGAAAAAGAAATGATGGGTAGGGTGGTTTGCTCCTTACAAGGGTCAATCGGTTTACCCTTACAGCTTGACTCCACCTCACCCGAGGTTTTAGAAAACGCCCTGAGGGTTTATACAGGCAAAGCCATTATAAACTCCGTAAACGGTGAAGAAAAATCATTGAATACCGTATTGCCATTGGCTAAGAAATACGGTGCGGCAATTGTGGGTCTTACCCTTGACGAAAAGGGGATACCCGAAACCGCAGAGGAAAGAGTGAAAATTGCCGAGAAAATTATAAATCGTGCCTTGGATATGGGTATACCCAAGGAGGATATAATTATTGACTGTCTTACTCTTACAGTAAGCGCAAATCAGGATGCTCCGAAGGTTACCCTTCAGGCAATGAAACAGGTAAAAGAAAAATTCGGGGTTAAAACAACCCTTGGCGTTTCAAATATTTCATTCGGCTTACCCTCAAGGGAGGTTGTAAACACCGCTTTTGTAACACTCGCACTTGAAAATGGGCTTGATTTACCCATAATGAACCCAAATAGTGCACCTATGATTAGCGCCGTAAGGGCTTACAGGGTGCTTAAGGGCTTTGACGTGGGTGCGGTTGATTATATTTCCTCTTTTTCTGGTGAAGTAAAAACTGAAAACCCGAAAAAAGAAATTACACTTTTTGAAGCGGTTGAAAAGGGTCTTAAAACTCAGAGTGGGGAATTGACCGCAAAGCTTCTGACAGAAAAATCAGCCGACGAAGTTATAAATTCAATTCTTATTCCCGCACTTGATAAAGTGGGTGTGGAATTTGAAAAAGGCAAGCTTTTTCTCCCACAGCTTATACGCTCCGCAGATGCAGCAGGAGCCGCGTTTGATGTAATTAAACAAAAAATGCAACAAGAGGGCGGCAATAAAGAAAGCAAAGGCAAAATTATTCTCGCAACCGTTAAGGGCGATGTTCACGATATCGGTAAAAACATCGTTAAAACAGTTCTTGAAAATTACGGCTACGAGGTAATTGACCTCGGCAAAGACGTTGACCCCGAGAGGGTTGTTACAGTGCAGAAAGAAAATAATATTAAACTTGTGGGGCTTTCAGCACTTATGACAACTACACTTCCTGCTATGGAAGAAACCATAAAACTTTTGCATAGTAATAATGCGGATTGCAAAATTATGGTGGGCGGTGCGGTGTTAACCCCCGAATACGCAGAGAAAATCGGCGCAGATTTTTACGCAAAGGATGCAAAAATGAGCGCAGATATAGCAAAAACAATTTTTGATTGAGGAGGATTTTTATGGCAACCAAAAAGAAAAACAAAACCAAAAATAAAAATATTTTACCCTACATACTTTTACCTGTAAGTATGCTTGTATCGGGGTTAATTAAGGTTACAATCGAATTTATACCTAATTTAATTAATATTATAGAAGGCAATTTTATGATTGCCGATAACACCTTTTTTGGAGGAATATGTGCTGTTGTTGCTACGATAGCAACCATTGTTATAATTGTACTGTGTAGTCTTTGTTGTAAAGGCCTTACTAAAAAACTTCAGTTTATTGCAAGTGCATGTGCGGGTTCATTGGTTTATATCTTTACAAACGACATTAAGGTCTTCGTTTTTTTGGCACTTGAAGAAATTGATTATGATGTTGCAGTCATAGTTGCATATATAGTAAACGTATTAGTCGTATGTATTTGTTTCGCTTTAGCTGTAGTTGTGGCAGAACTTTTCTTCAAAAAACTCAGTAGTTACGAAGAAGCTCCTGCAATGGAAGGCAAGAAATCATTTGACATAAAAAAGATGATTTTGCCAATTGTTCTTATTGTTGCAGCAGCTATTTTGCAATTCGGTTTAGCGATTTTTTATGATTTTTCAATACACTTTAATATGAACGATGGAAGTTTTATTGGGTATATTATAAACATTGTGTGGAATTTTGGTGTAAATCTTCTGTTAGTTGGCATTCTTTTCGGTTCGATGTTTATTTTAAAAGATAAATATAAAACTCTTACTTGCGTTGCAAGTGCCTGTGCCGGATATACCTTTACTTTGTGGGGAATTCCTTCCATTATTGTTAACGCTTTTTGGAGGGAGTTAGATATAATTACAAGCTCTATAACAATAAAAAATACAAATTATTGGTGGTATATTCCCTTAGGAATAGTTTCGATAGCAAGTGCAATTTTTGGCGTGGTTTTCTATATTCTTTTAAACAGAAAAGAAATGAAAAAGATTGACAAAACCGAAAACTGAAAACAAGATTAAGAGGTAAATAAAAAAGCATAAGGGCGAAGCCTATCATCCCTGTTTCATCTGTGATGAAATAGGGAGGGGGACCGCGAAGCGGTGGTGGGTAGTTCTCATTTGGTTTTTCTTCAGTTAAAGAGAACAACCTATCATATGTGTGATGTATTCCAAACCCAAAGGAGGTAAACACAATGTCAAAAACTCAGAACAACAAATTACCTAAAATAATGTTACCCATTGCTATGATTGTAGCAGGTTTGGTCAGTAGTGCTCCTACTACGGTTTTTAATATAGTTTATCCCATTTTAGTCAACAATTTGGGTATTGATATTGACACTACTGTTTTTTCGGCGGTAGGTAATGCAGCATCAATACTTGGCAATATAGGTTATGTGGTTGTACTTATTTTATTCAGCCTTTCTTGCAAAGGTTTTCAGAAAAAACTTTGCTTTGTAATGAGCGCTTATGTAGCGTCTGCTGCTAATGTATTAATGTATGTTTGTTCATTATTTACCTCACTTTTACTCAGCATATTGCCGTTAAAAGAGGCACATATTGAAACTACGATTTACAGTTTAGGCATCAGTGTCGGCAGCATAATAAGCATAGTTATTGAAATTGTTGTGGCAATTTTCTTCTTTAAATATCTGTCTTCATTTACAGAAAAAGAAAGTGACGAGGAAGGTGAGACCTATAAGGTTAAGCTTCTTACACCCTGTATTGTTGTAGTTGCCTATGGAGTTTTAGGCTTTATCGCAAATCTTGTTTCTTCGGCAATTACCACTGCAGTAAATGGGAATATACAAAAAGAGGCTTATGCACAAATCGCAATCTCACAGGCGATAAACTTTGTGGTATACATATTCTTATGGGCAGTATTAATTGGTGCAACATTCCTGTTTAAGGATAAATACCAGAAGCTCACCATTGTGGGAAGCGTTATCGCAGGTAAGAGTATTTGGGGATTTGTAGGAATTATATTTAATTTTATAGCTATGTTCCTCCCGAATCTGAGCAGTGTAGTAAGTGGTGCTTCAGGCTTTATAACTACCATCCTTGGTATTGCAGCAGGAATCCTCATTTTCGCCTTAGCGAACAAAAAGCAATACGAAAGAATAAAATAAAAATGGGCTTTGCCCCGAAATTATTATTATTCATTAAAAAAAGAGTTACCCGTGAGGGTAACTCTTTAAGTTTTATCAATCACAACAAGGGTCTGCTTTTTTCTTTTTGGCAGGTACGGGTGCACCTTGCTTTGTGGCATCGCCCAAGCCGGTTGATTCCGCGAAAAGAACGTCTTTCTTTACCGCTTCTACCGCATCGGTGGGTACAATGATTTTTGCCGCCTGACCGTTAGCCATGTTAACAAGGGCTTCGTACTTTTTAAGTTCAAGAACTGCGGCGGTGGGATTAGCCTCGATAATTGCACGGATACCATCTGCCTCTGCCTCTTTTGCTAAAAGTAAAGCCTTTGCTTCACCTTCCGCACGGGCGATTCTTGCATCTCTTTCACCTTCTGCCGCAAGAACCATAGCTTGTTTATCACCTTCGGCACGGGTGATAGCGGCAGCTTTGTGACCTTCTGCCTGTAAAAGTGTCTCACGGCGGTCGCGTTCCGCTTTCATCTGTTTTTCCATCGCCTGTTGAATTTCCTGAGGAGGAATAATGTTTTTGAGTTCAACTCTTGTAACCTTCATACCCCATTGGTCTGTTGCATCATCAAGTATGGCGGTCATATTGCCGTTGATGGTATCGCGTGATGTAAGGGTACTGTCAAGTTCAAGTTCACCAACAATGTTACGAAGGGTTGTAGCAGTAAGATTTTCAAGTGCATTAATGGGGTTAACCACACCATAAGAATAAAGCTTTGCATCAAAAATCTTAAAGAAAACAACAGTATCAATTTGCATTGTTACGTTGTCTTTAGTAATAACAGGTTGCGGGGGAGAGTCAATAACCTGCTCTTTAAGAGTAATCTTCTTAGCGATTCTTTCAAGAAAAGGTATTTTAAAATGAAGTCCTGCACCCCAAGTTTTTTTATATTTACCTAAAAATTCAATAACATACTCGTGTGCCTGAGGAACAATTCGTACGTTAGCGGCTACCAGAGCAATTAAGAGAGCAACGGGAATAAGAAAAATAATTAAAAATTCCATAATAAAACCTCCAATCTTTATTATACTTAAATTCTACACCATTAAACATATAAAGTCAAGAAAACCCGTCTGCGTTTTTGAGTTAGGAGTTAGGAGTGAGGAGTTTCGGGACCTGCGGTCGGCATTATAATCGGCTTTGCCCCGAAATTATTCATTTTTCAATATTCATCATTCATTATTCATTAAAAAATGCCCTTGCTTTCGCAAGAGCATTTTTACTATTTATCTTCTGTTCTTATTAAAAGGACGGCGGGGCTTTCTTTCTCTTTCGGGCTCGTCGTCGTTTTCGGGAACAAGTCCTTCAACTTCAATAAGAGCGTCACGTCTTGAAAGATTGATTCTACCCTGGTCATCGATTTCAGTAACCTTAACCATAATCTGGTCACCAACGCTTACGCAATCTTCAACCTTTTCGGTTCTCTTAACGTCAAGCTTGGAGATGTGAACAAGACCTTCTTTACCGGGAGCGATTTCAACGAAAGCACCGAAAGCCATAAGTCTTGTAACAACACCATTGTAAATAGCGCCGATTTCGGGGTCATTAGCAATTGTGTTGATGATGTCAAGAGCACGGTTAGCGTCGTTGATATCAACTGCAGTAACAAAGATTGTACCGTCTTCTTCAACGTCAACCTTACAGTTACATTCAGCACAGATTTTCTGAATAACTTTACCCTGTTTACCGATAACGTCACCGATTTTTTCAACGTCAATCTTAGTTGTAAGGAGCTTGGGAGCGTAAGCGGAAACCTCTGCTCTGGGCTCGGAAATAACGGGAAGCATAATTTCATCAAGAATGTACATACGAGCTTTGTATGTTTTCTCGAATGCTTCTTTGATGATTTCGGGAGTAAGACCGTGTACTTTAAGGTCCATCTGGATAGCAGTGATACCGTTCTTAGTACCTGCAACCTTGAAGTCCATATCGCCGAAGAAGTCTTCAAGACCCTGAATGTCAACCATTGTCATGAAACGGTCGCCTTCAGAAATAAGACCACAGGAGATACCTGCAACGGGAGCTTTAATGGGAACACCTGCTGCCATAAGAGCGAGTGTTGAACCACAAACTGAACCCTGTGATGTTGAACCGTTTGAAGAAAGAACTTCGGAAACAACACGGATTGTGTAGGGGAATTCTTCCATTGAAGGAATAACGGGAAGAAGTGCTCTTTCAGCAAGTGCACCGTGACCGATTTCACGTCTGCCGGGACCTCTTGAGGGTTTTGTTTCACCTACTGAGTAAGAGGGGAAGTTGTAGTGGTGGATGTATCTCTTTTCAACGTCTTCGTCAATACCGTCGAGCATCTGAGCATCACGAGCAGTACCGAGAGTTGTTATTGAAAGAACCTGAGTCTGACCTCTGGTGAACATACCTGAACCGTGTACTCTTGAAAGAAGGTCGATTTCTGCGTTAAGGGGACGGATTTCGTCAATGCCACGTCCGTCAACACGTTTGCCTTCATCAAGGAGCCAACGACGAACGATGAATTTCTGGAGCTTGTAAAGACAATCGTCAATCTTAGCAGCTTCTTCGGGGAATTTCTCGTCGAATTCTGCATGAACTGCATCGTAGATGGGAGCAAGTCTTTCGTCACGGATTCTCTTGTCGTCTGTGTCAAGAGCAACCTTTACATCTTCAATACCGAAAGCCTTGATAGCTTCGTAAAGTTCCTCGGAGGGGTCGTTTGATTCGAAAGAAATTTTCTCTTTACCGATTTCTGCAACGATTGATTTGATGAATTCAACGATTTTCTTGTTCTGCTCGTGAGCGAACATAATACCGTCGAACATAACTTCGTTTGAAATTTCGTTTGCACCTGCTTCAATCATAGCAACAAGGCTATCAGTAGAAGCAACTGTAACTGTCATTTCTGTTTTGCCTCTCTGCTCGAGAGTGGGGTTGATTACGTATTCACCGTCAACAAGACCAAGAGATACGCTTGATACGGGGCCATCCCACGGAATATCAGAAATTGCGATAGCTGTGGAAACACCCCAGAGTGCTGCGATTTCGGGTGAGCAGTCGGGGTCAACTGACATAACTGTTGCAACAACAGAAACATCGTTTCTCATATCCTTGGGGAAAAGGGGACGGATGGGTCTGTCGATAACACGTGATGTAAGAACTGCCTTTTCGGAAGCCTTACCTTCACGTCTCTGGAATGAACCGGGGATTCTGCCTACTGCGTAAAGTTTCTCCTCAAAGTCAACGGAAAGGGGGAAGAAATCAACACCTTCACGGGGCTTGGGAGCCATGGTAGCTGTACAAAGTACTTCTGTTTCGCCGTAACGAACGATACAAGCACCGTTTGCAAGCTGAGCCATTTTGCCGGTTTCGATAACTAATTTTCTGCCGGCAACTTCTGTTTCAAAAGTTCTGAAATCCTTAAAAAACATAATTTTTACCTCATTTATTTTATTTCCGTTTCTACCGGTTTAGCAACAAAGAAAAACGCAAAAATATTTTACCCTTTTCTTTATCGCTATACCTTAAGTAACGGATTAATTAACAAATTTGTCGAAAAAAACCGTTTTAAAAAACGGCTAACGGGACAAACGGTGTTCCGTTTGTCCCGAAAAAGGTCATTATTTACGAAGACCAAGACGTGCAACGATAGCACGGTAACGCTCGATGTCGGTTTTCTGAAGGTATGCAAGAAGGTTTCTTCTGTGACCAACCATTTTAAGAAGACCGCGACGAGAGTGATGGTCCTTCATGTTGCTCTTAAGATGAGCGTTAAGGTCGTTGATTCTTTTTGTAAGAACAGCGATCTGTACTTCGGGAGAACCTGTGTCGCCTTCGTGTGTTGCGTATTCAGCAATAATAGCCTGTTTTTCTGCCTGTGTCATTTTTTCACCTCATTAATTATTAACCTAAATAACCCAGAAAGTAGGGCAGGTGAATGCGTCAAAAACGCTTACTCCATACTCCGAGTCATAAGGCTTTGGTATTATAACATACAAAAATTAATTTGTAAAGTCTTATTTACCTGCTTTTTTTGAATATTTTACCTTATATATAAAGTTCATAAGGTGAGCGTCGAATGCACCGATGGGCTTTGCTTCAGCGTAAAGTTCTGCGCCGATAGCGGTTTTACAACCTTTTTCCATAACCAATTCAACTGCTTCTGCATCATATTCACTACCTGCTACACAAAGAGCACCGTTGTCTTTAACGAATACTGCGTTGCGTTTGCCAAGAGCTTTAACAACCTTTTTGCTTGATTTCAATGTGGAAGCGGGGTCAAATGTTGCACATTTAACAACGGGACCGCAAAGCTGAGCAAGGTCATCAAGGAAGGGTTTCATTTTCTTGCCCTTTCTTGACATAGCAACAACACTTGCATCTTTAGTGTGGCGGATGTAGTTGACATCTTTTCTCTTTTTATAAATTCTCCAGTGTAAGTCTGCACTGTCGGGGATTTCGCCGCCGCCAATCCAGGCACCACTCTTAGTATCTATAATTGCGCTTGATTTATCCTTTTCACCAACAAAAATACATTCGCCTTTTCTTGAACTGTCGCAAGGAGCAAATTCTTTAGCGGGTTTGTATTTTTCGCCTGAAGTGATAACGTCGGTCACGTAGTCAATAACACCTTCAAATGTGTCAAGAGCTTTGCCGGAAATATCACTGCAACGGTTGATGATGAAGTTTTCGCAAACTTTTTCAAGAGCAATAGCAACCTTGAAAGCGTTTTCATAGTCAACACCCATACAAACTGCGCCGTGGTGTTTCATAATAACTGCCTTGGAGTCTGAACGCTCAAGAGCACCGATAACACCTTTGCGAAGTTTAGGCTGACCGGGAAGACCGTATGATGCACAAGGAACCGATGAGCCGAGAAGCTCAGCATCATCGCCAGTGATATTGTTAACATCAAGACCGAGTGTGCTTACAACAGAAGCATTTTTCTGGTGAGTGTGAATTACAAAGTTAACGTCGGGACGAAGCTCGTAGCAGGATGCGTGAATTCCCTTTTCTGATGAGGGCTTAACATCGCCGTCATAAGTGAGGTCGGCAATGTTAACGAGTACGATATCGTCGGGAGTAAGTGTATCATAAGCTTTACCACTGGGAGTAATAACAAACTGTGCCTCGTTGATACGGCAACTGATGTTACCCCAGGTTCTTACAATAAGACCGGCTTTTAAAAGTTCGTGACCGGCACGGATAACTAAATTTTTAGCTTCTAAAATATCCATAAAATCAATCCTTTCTTAAATTAGGAATGAGGAATTAGGAATTAGGAATTTAGGGGCTAACGCCCATTATAATGCGGAATGCGTAATTAAAGGGGCAAAGCCGATTATAAAAGTTTCGCTAGAATAACCAACTATTATAATCAAATTATGAATAAAGTTGATGAGGTGCGAAGCAATTTATAATATTTGGAAACGAAGTTTCCCTGACAATTACGCATTAAGCATTATGAATTACGAATTATATTTATCCTTATTCCAAAAATGCCACGGGGTGCCGTGGCATTTTAAATTTGAAATTATTCAGCTTTGATAGCAACGTTTGCGAATACTCTGTCGAATCTGTTGAGAGCTTCGTCGATAAGCTCGGGAGTATAGCAAGCGTTAGTGTAAAGACGGCTACCTGCGAGAGTAACAAGACCTTCTGCCATGTAAGCCGCACCCATGTGCTGCATTTCTTTCTTTCTTTCGCTTGTAGCGGAAAGAACACCGGGAATCTGCCAGGGTTTAGTCCAGTTGATGGAGTAGTGCATTGTACCAACAGTATCAATGTGACATACGGAGCCCTGGTTGAAAGCAACGAAGGGAAGGTTATATTTCTGGATAAGACCCTGAAGACCCTTTGTAAGTCTGTCACCCATTTCGCCAGCTTTCTGACAAGCGTTCTGTTTGTCGATTTCTTCGAGGGTGTAGTAACCTGCTACGCAAGAGATAGGTGTAGCAGCCATTGTACCGCCCATGAATGCTTTCTTAACTTTTTCGCCGCTTGCATCAAGACCTGCACCGAGG
>JAZRFO010000166.1:0-1519 GCA_045643685.1 Acutalibacteraceae bacterium | reverse complement strand
GTCAATAAACTCAGTATAACCGAAAAGAATTGCGCCGCTTTTAAGTCGTATAAACGAACCCTCGCCGTTACGGGTGTTGTTACCCTCGGCAGGAATAAAAAACACTTGTCTGCCTATCTTTTTCATAAAATCACGCACCTTTGAAATTAATTTTACCATATTAAGATGTAATTGTAAATTTATTGAAAAAAATAATAATATGTGTTATTATAAATCGGTTCAAAAGAGGTGTTGTTATGAGTGAAAAATGGGTGCAAGCCTGGGGACAGGCACATTCGGCCCTTTCATTTTTTTATTACCCTTCGTGCGAAAAAACCTACAGAATGGTTGTTAAATCCGCCATATCGGGCAAAAAAATAAAATTGGAGCTTTCCAATGAGTGCGCAAAAAACGATGTGGAAATAGGCTCCGTTACAGTTGCTAAATGTAACGAAAAAGGCGATTTCACAGAAGGATATATACCTGTCACATTTAATGGTGAAAAAGAATTTTCAATTAAAATGGGCGAGGTTATCACAACGGATGTTGTTGATATTGAAGTTGAAACGGGCGATTATTTTTGCATCAATATTTTTGTGAAAAAGGGCGCTCTTAGAAGCGGTAACCTTATAGATAACGTTGACCTTATAACCGTAAAAGGTGACGTAACTCATACACCGAAAGTAGAAAATCAACGCAGAACAAGGGATGGCGTAAGGGAATTTGCATCAAAGACACTTAAAATGTATTTTCATAAGCCCATTCCCATTATTCAGAGTGTTAAACTCCTTAATGAAACAGATGCAAAATCCATTATTGTTTATGGTGACTCCATAAGTCAGCAGGGTTATTGGACGAATATGTTTTCTGAAAGAATTTACAAGGAATTTCCGGGTAAATACTCTGTTATAAATAAATCCATAATGGGTAACAGATTGCTCCTCGATTATAGCGAAAGATTTTTCTGCAAAGGTCTTTTTGGCGTGGGCGGTCTTAACCGTATGCAAAGGGATATCCTCAATTATCCCGATTGTGAATATGTTATTTTGGCTTTAGGTACAAATGACTTTTTGCAATATAACACCATTGCCGCACCAAAGAGCGAAAAACCTACGGTTCAGCAGTTTTTTGACGGTATTCTTGAGTTTAATGAGAAACTTAAAAAAGACGGTAAGAAATTAATCGTATTTAATATCCTTAATTTCGGTGAGGCGATAGATTCGCGACCGGAAAAAGAAGAAATGGTAAAGGAATTCAACCAAAAGCTTATGGAAAATAAACACCTTTTCCACGGAGTTTATGACCAGGCGAGTCTTTGCGTTAATCCGGATAAACCTAACTGCACTAAAAAAGAGTATTTAGGTAAAGACTATATCCACCCCAACAAAAAAGGCGGTAAAATAGTAGCGGATAATGTGAATTTAGATTGGTTCAGATAATAAGAGGTGGTATTTTGAAAAAATATATTAGCTTAATTCTTTCCGTGATTATGTGCGTTTCCTGTTTGGTTATGCCTGTTTATGCGGAAAGTTTAGGAAAT
>JAZRFO010000165.1:0-3373 GCA_045643685.1 Acutalibacteraceae bacterium | reverse complement strand
AGTCCTGCCTCTGCAAGAGCTTGGGCGATAACATCTTTTTTAATACCCGTACCCGAACTTAAGGAGTTTTCTGCAGTCTTTCTTCTTTGTGAAAAAGCAGCTTTTACAGTCTTAAAGAAAATTCCCTCATTCTTAACGTTTACAGGGGGATTTTCACGCACAGTAAGGCGGATAACTTCGCTGTTTACCTTAGGTGGGGGTAAGAATGAATCTCGGGGAACAAAGAAAAGCTTTTCGCTTTCGGCATAGTAGTTTACGGCAACTGTAACCGCACCGCCGTCACGACTGCCAACCTCCGCGCAAAGTCTGTCTGCCGCCTCTTTTTGAACCATAACGGTAATTGATTTAAGGGGTAAACGGCTTTCTAAAAGGAGCATTATAATGGGTGAAGTGATGTAGTAGGGCAAATTGGCACAAACTACAACATCCATTCCCGAGCACTTTTCCTCGATAATACTTTTAATGTCGGCTTTCATAACGTCCTGATTTATAATTTCTACATTATTGAAATCTGCAAGAGTTTCCTTTAACACGGGAAGAAGTCTGTCATCAACCTCAAAGCTTAGCACCTTACCGGCTCTTTTTGCAAGTTCTGCCGTAAGGACACCAACACCGGGGCCGATTTCTATGGCGCAGGTGTTTTCGTCAAGACCCGCCGCCTCTGCCATAGCGGGACAGACCTCAGGGTCTACAAGGAAATTCTGACCCAGACCTTTATTGAACGTGACACCGTGACGTGCCATAACGGATTTTATAACATTAATATCGGAAAGATTTTTCATTATTGCCCCCGAAAAGTATTGAAAATGAATCGTAAGTAAGATATAGTAATTATATATATTTTGAAAATGTATGTCAACTCTGAAAGGAGAATGAAAATGAAAACTATAAAAGATGCATTTTTTATAAGACAGGATGCGGATTTCGGTGATATCCGCCCTGTTTTTAATAAGGTTGTATGGCTTGATAAACCCATTCTCAAGGCAACCCTTTATTGTTCTGCTTTGGGATATTACGAAGCATATTTGAACGGTGCAAGAGTGGGCAAATTTATTTTGGCACCGGGGTGGACAAGCTATGGTAAACGAATTCAGTACCAGGAATATGACGTTACTTCCTTAATGGAGGAGTGCAATACTCTTGACATTGCTTTGGGTAACGGCAGACGTTATCATGGCAACGCTCACGAGCATTACGAGAGCATTACGTCAAAAGAGGATGCACTTATTGCTGCGCTTCTCATTGAATACGAGGACGGCACCGAGGAATTCATTCCCACAGATAAGACCTGGGAATGTTCAAAAAGCAATATCCTTTATTCACACGTTTACAACGGCGAAACCGTTGATTTTAATGCAAATACTGACGAAAAATTCCCCGTAAAAGAGCTTAAGGATATAGATACAAAAATCCTTATCCCTCAGGAGGGTGAAGAAGTTCGCGAAATGGCACGAATCGGCGTTGGTCAGGTTATAACAACCCCCAAGGGTGAGCTTGTGCTTGATTTCGGTCAGAATTTAACAGGTTACGTTGAGTGGAAGGTTCCTGCAGAAAAAGGTAAGGAATTCAGACTTTACCATGCGGAGGTTCTTGACAGGGACGGCAATTTTTACTTAGATAATATGCGTGGTGCCAAGGTGGAAATTAAGGTTATCTCCGACGGCAACGAGCATACATATAAGCCCCATTTTACATATCAGGGCTTCCGTTACGTAAAACTCGAGGGTTTTGATAAAAAGAATATCAATCCCGATGATTTCACCGCAGTTGTTGTATTTTCCAATATGAAGCGCACAGGCTATTTCGCTTGCGGTCACGAGCTTGTGCAACAGCTTTATGAGAATATAGTATGGGGTCAGAGGGGTAATTTCCTCGATATACCCACCGACTGTAACCAACGTGACGAGCGTTTCGGTTGGACGGGTGATGCTCAGGTGTTCGCACGTACCGCGTCCATAAACTACCGCACCAAAAAATTCTTTAAAAAGTGGATGCACGACGTTGCTGCCGACCAGCATGAGGATGGGGGTATTCCCCACATCGTTCCCGATATAGGCTGGGATTCTTATGGTTCATCTGCCTGGGCGGATGTAGCTGTTGTGGTTCCCTATTGGGTTTACAGAACCTATGGTGATACCGAGATTATCAGAGAACAGTTTGAATCCATGAAAAATTGGATTCTCTTTATGGAATCCAAGGGCAGCGAAAGAGGTCTTTTTGATACCCACGATTTCCACTTTGGTGACTGGCTTTCACTTGATGCGGGTGACGAGGCAACGGGTGGCTTTACCGATAATGACCTTATCGGTTCCGCATATCTTGCTTACTCCAATAGCTTATTTATTGAAATGGGTAAGGCAATCGGCGAGGATATGAGTTATTTCGAGGAGCTTTATGATTTATCCGTAAAGGCTTACAGAAAAAAATACATCAACACAGGAAAACCCGAGCACGAAACACAGACTGCAAACGTTCTTGCAATTTATTTTGACCTTACTGATGACATTCAGCGTGAAGGCGCAAAGCTTGTTAAGGATATTGAAGAATGCGGACACCTTAAAACAGGTTTCGTAGGCACACCTTATCTCTTACATGCTCTTACAAAAATCGGCAGAAGCGATATTGCTTATAAATTACTTCTTAAAGAAACCTTCCCCTCATGGCTTTTCCCTGTAACAAGGGGCGCTACTACAATGTGGGAGCGTTGGGACGGTATGAAGGTTGACGGTACTTTTGCAACACCCGATATGAACTCCTTTAACCACTATGCATACGGCTCTGTTGGTGATTGGCTTTATACAACCGTTGCAGGTATCGACAGCGATTTCAATGAACCTGCCTATAAGCATATTATTTTCAGACCTTTACCCATTAAAGAATTAGGTTACGCTAAAGCCCGTATTCTTACTGAGAACGGCGAAGTTATTTCAGCCTGGGAATACACAGGTAATGGTAACGAATGTAAATTCTCATTTACTATTCCTAACGGCTCTCACGCAACACTCTACCTCGATAACGAGGAATACGAATTCGAAAGCGGTACTTATGATACTGTTTTTGAGTACGAAGGATAAAAAGAAAAACCTCTCGCATTTGCGAGAGGTTTTAATCATTTTACCTTAAACATTGAAACGGCTATTTCAAAGTCTTTATCGTATTTATCGGCATTTGAGGGGCGTTCGTATTTTAATTTGATACTTCCGCCGTTGCCGTCGTCAATACAGTAAACGGTAGTTACTGTGCCGTTCATATCAGAATAAAAAGCCGCGTAAAGGTTTTCTACGTTAAGCTTGGGTTGTTCGGTATCTCTTTCGTGCACCTTTGCGGTGTCACTGCAAAGAGCCGGATAACTTATGTTTTTATATGGAGTAAC
>JAZRFO010000164.1:0-5331 GCA_045643685.1 Acutalibacteraceae bacterium | reverse complement strand
GTAGCGCTGGTTTCGAACAATGACTTTATGTTTATAAGCTTTGTCTCAAACCTGTTTTCAGATAATTCTATCGAAAAATACACCGACGATTCAAAGAGACTCTTTGGTTTCTGCGACGAAAGCGGTATTGAACTCGTAAATATTGCCCTTGATACTTCTCTTGCGGCATACCTTCTCAATCCCAATTCAAGCGACTATTCCGTAAAAACCCTTTCGGGAGTTTACTCCTTGAATAATATTAAAATTGATGCAGGTGACCTTGCGGAATTTTATTCTGCAGAAGAAGATAATGTTAATGCCTGTGCCGTAATCGAGGCCTTGAGTGTAAAACTTTCCGCAGAGGTTAACGAAAATAATCAGAGTACACTCCTTAAGGATATTGAGTTACCTTTGGCGAGGGTCCTTGCAAGTATGGAGCGCGAGGGTTTTTCAATAGATAAAGAGGGGCTTATTGCCTATGGTGATAAAATCGGAGCAAGTCTTGAGGAAAGTCTTAAAAATGTTTACGATTTAGCAGGGTGCGAGTTTAACCTTAACTCACCTAAACAGTTAAGCGACGTTCTCTTTTCCGAGGATAAGCTTAATCTGCCCCACGGCAAGAAGACCAAAAGCGGTTATTCAACAAATGCAGATGTGCTTGAAAGTTTAAGAGATAAGCACCCCATTATCAACGAAATTTTAAAATACCGCGGATTACAGAAACTTAAATCAACCTATTGTGAGGGTCTTTTAAAGGTTATTGACAATGACGGCAGAATTCACTCTACCCTTAACCAGACCGAAACCCGTACTGGCAGAATTTCATCTGCAGAACCCAATCTTCAGAATATTCCTGTAAGAACTGAGTTGGGTAGGGAATTACGTCGTTTCTTTAACGCTAAAGAGGGCTATGTTTTAGTGGATGCGGACTATTCGCAGATTGAACTGCGCGTTCTTGCGGCTCTTGCAAAGGATGAAAATATGATAAATGCCTTCATAAGCGGTGCGGATATTCACTCTATTACCGCATCACAGGTTCTCGGTGTTCCTCTTAATGAGGTTACACCTAACGACCGTCGTAAGGCTAAAGCGGTAAACTTCGGTATTGTTTATGGTATAGGTGCATTTTCTCTTTCACAGGATATCGGAACATCCGTTGTTGAGGCAGACAGATATATAAAAGGCTATCTCGCCAACTATTCGGGCGTTGCGGCATTTATGGAAAATTCCAAAACAAGTGCCAAAGAGAAAGGCTATGCCGAAACCTACTTCGGCAGAAGACGTTATCTTCCTGAACTTCAGGAGTCCAACGCCATAAGACGTGGCTTTGGTGAACGTGTGGCTATGAATATGCCCATTCAGGGAACCGCTGCAGATATTATTAAAATAGCTATGATTCGTGTTTACGAGCGTTTGAAAGAGGAATTCCCCAAAGCAAAACTCATTATGCAGGTGCACGATGAATTGATTATCGAAGCTCCCGAAAGCGATGCGGAAAAGGTTGCCAACCTTCTTAAGGAAACTATGGAAAACGCTTGTGAACTATCAGTACCTCTTACTGTTGAGGTTGCTTGCGGTAAAACCTGGTACGATACAAAATGATGAATATTGATATACAAAAAATGAATGAAACCCACGTGGGTCAGGTGGCACAACTTGAAAAAGTGTGTTTTTCAACCCCTTGGAGTGAAACTTCCTTAAAAGAAGAATTAACTAACAATTTCGCAAGGTTTTATGTGGCACGTTGTGACGGACAGGTTGCGGGTTATATAGGCGCCCACAATATTGTTGGTGAAGTTTATATAACCAATGTGGCGGTTTCGCCCGATTACAGACGTCGTGGTATTGCCGAAACCCTTATTAAAAAGCTTGTTGAAATTACTTTTACAGAGGGTGCGGAGTTCATTACCCTTGAAGTACGCAAAAGCAACGAGAGTGCCATAAAACTTTATACAAAAATGGGCTTTCAGATGGTGGGGGAAAGAAAAAACTTTTACGAAAATCCCCGTGAAGACGCACTCTTAATGACATACAGAGGTGAAATATGAAAATACTCGGTATCGAAAGTTCCTGTGATGAAACAGCCGCTTCCGTTGTAGAGGACGGAAGAAAGGTTCTTTCAAACGTTATAGCATCACAGGTTGAAGAACATAAAATATATGGCGGTGTTGTGCCTGAAATAGCATCAAGACGACATACAGAGGCAATCTGCGGTGTTGTAGAAAAAGCCTTGGCAGATGCAAATTGCACATTGGATGATATTGATGCAATCGGTGTTACTTATGCACCGGGGCTTATCGGGGCGCTTCTTGTGGGCGTCAATTACGCTAAGGGTGTTTCACTTTCAACAGGTATCCCACTTGTGCCCGTTCACCACTTAAGGGGTCATATTGCCGCTAACTATATTTCAAATGAAGAAATAAAACCGCCCTTCCTTTCTTTGGTGGTTTCAGGCGGTCATACTCATATCATAAACGTTAAATCATACACCGACTTTGAGGTTATCGGCAGAACCCGTGACGATGCGGCAGGCGAGGCTATGGATAAAGCCGCCCGTACTGTAGGACTTCCGTATCCCGGTGGAGTGAATCTCGATAAAATCTCCAAAAACGGTGACGAGAATAAATACAAATTCCCTGTTCCGAAAGTAGCGGATTCAAAATATGATTTCAGTTTTTCGGGACTTAAAACCTTTGCGGTGAACCTTGTACATAACGCATCTCAAAAGGGCGAAACCGTAAAGGCGGAGGATTTGGGTGCATCATTTATTAAAGCCGTCACGGATTTGCTCGTTTCCCACACTATGGCGGCGGCAGAGGACACAGGAGCTAAAACCCTCGTTCTCGCTGGTGGCGTTTCTGCTAACTCCCGTCTTCGCAGAGTTATGCAGGAGGCTTGTGATAAACGAAACATAAAACTCTACATGCCCGACCTTAAATATTGCGGTGATAACGCGGCAATGATAGCATCTCAGGGCTATTATGAATACCTGGACGGCAAACGTGCAGATTTAACATTAAATGCAGTAGCTTCAATGCCAATTGATGAAGATTAAAAAAGTGTGTACACAGTTTTCTGTGTACACACTTTAATTTTTTATCAGAAATTATAGTTAGGTTTAACCTTTTCGCCTGTGTTTGCGCTTTCAACAATTGCAAGGCAAACTTCAACGGTTTTTGCGCCTTCGTAAACGCTTGTTTCCATTTCGGCATCTGCTAAAATTGTGTCGGCAAATACCTGGAATTCCTTAACGTAGTTGTGGTTGTTAACGTCAATTTCGATTATCTGGGGCTCGTGGGGAGCTTCGTCGTTTTCATCAACTACAAAGAGCTGCATTGTGGGTGAAGTATTATCGCAGATGATAGTACCCTTTGTACCATAGATACAGGTTCTCATTGTGTAGTCTCTCTTACAGCCAGTTGAAACGAAAACCTTACCCATAAGCTCTTCGTCAAATTTAAGAAGGGCACAGGTAGCATCGTCATAAGGAACTGAGGGGAGAAGCTTGTGTGTACCGTAAGCGAAAACCTCTACGGGGTCACCTGCGAGCCAACGAAGAAGGTCAACTGCGTGGCAACCGCCGCCGATAACACCATGACGGTTGGGGTCTGCACGCCAGATGTTAGCGTTTTTAACAATGTTCATATAGTCGTGAGCGTATTCGGATTCAACGAAATAAAGCTCACCGATTTCGCCTGATTCTATAATTTCCTTAGCTTTTGCAAAAGCGGGAGTGAAACGGCAAATCTGACCAACCATGAATTTTGCACTTGATTTTTCAGTAGCCTCTACCATTGCTTCAATATCTTCTCTTGTAAGTGCAAGGGGCTTTTCGCAAAGTACGTGTTTACCTGCTGCGAGCATTTCACAGGCAACCTGTCTGTGCTGCTGGTCAGGGATAGCAATTGAAACCATATTGATTTCGGGGTTGTTAAGAATATCGTGGTAGTCTGTTGTCCACTTTTCTTCAGGGATGTTGTACTTTTCGCCTGATTTTCTGAGTGTTTCTTCGTTAAGGTCACAAATTGCGGCAACCTCTGCGCCGTAAGCAAGGGCACCTTCAAGGTGAGCGTTACCGAACATAAGACCGATTGCGCCAAAAACTAATTTCTTTTCCATTTGAAATACTCCTTGTGTTTATAATTAATCCACTGATGATTTTATCACAAGGTGAATTTATTATCAAGCATATTAATCAAAAAAATCACCTTCATTTTAAATTGAAAAAGAGTATGCACGTTAATAAATGAAACAATAACCTTGACAATGAGTGCATAAAAATATAGAATATAATGGACTATGTATGTAAAATTACATTATTTCGAAAGGAATCATTTTTATGATTAAACCCGAAAACAGAAACTGCTTCGAGTTCTTTTGTGAATGTACCAAGGATTTTGGTGTGTATGACGTTGCCGAAAGCTTCGGTAACCTTGTCAGTCGCAAAAGATTTGTAAAAGACGTTGAGTCTATCGCGGGGTACCTTAACAGTAAGAATATAAAAAGAGGGGATGTTGTTACCCTTTTTCTTCCCAACACCGTTCAGAGCTTTGCGGCTTTTTATGCCGTAAACCGTATTGGTGCTATTGCTAATATTGTTCACCCTCTTACACCTCCCGATGTTCTTGAAGAAATTCTTAAAAATACTCATTCAAAGGCAATATTTGTGCTTGACATTCTTATGGATAAGTATGTGAGCATGTTAAGACGACGCAACAGACCTGTAATTGTTTGTTCACCTTCAAATTACGTTTCATCAATCAAACGTCCCGCCTTTAAGATTTATGAGAAAATAAAGGTTAAATCCAAAACTCCCTCTGCGGAGACTGCAAATTACAATACAATTTGCCACCTTAACCTTCGTGCACCCAAGGTGACAAATAATGGTAGTGATATTGCCGTTTATTTGCACGGTGGCGGTACAACCGGTAAAAGTAAAACAATTAAGCTTACAAGTACAAACCTTAACGAGTTGGCTTATAAATTAAGCTTCTTTGATTCACCCCATGCACCGGGTGCAGAGTGTTCACTTGTTGTTTTACCCTTGTTCCACGCGTTCGGTCTCGGCGTTGTTATGCATTTCAGTATGTGCGCAGGTTTTACCTGTATTCCTATGACTAACTTCAATGCGGACAAAGCCATAAAGCTTATGAAAAAATATAATATCACCTATATCGTGGGTGTTCCTGCAATGTTCAAAAAGATGCACGATTCATCAAACTTTGATGGTGAGCACCTTTCAAAACTTCGTCTCTTGTGGGCGGGTGGGGATTTCGTAAGCGAAACCTTTATAAAATCCTTTAACTCCTACCTTGAAAAATGGCGTGCAAAAGGTAGACTTTACAGGGGCTA
>JAZRFO010000163.1:0-4072 GCA_045643685.1 Acutalibacteraceae bacterium | reverse complement strand
TAATGTTTATGAGAATATTGCATTCGGTTTGCGTCTTAAAAAGACTCCCGAAAAGGAGATTAAAGAAGCTGTAACAGAAATGCTCGCTCTTGTAAACCTTAAG
Organism: Acutalibacteraceae bacterium; assembly: GCA_045643685.1. Lineage (GTDB taxonomy): Bacteria > Bacillota > Clostridia > Oscillospirales > Acutalibacteraceae > DTU089. The sequence goes on along the minus strand of JAZRFO010000163.1, from coordinate 3,969 downwards.
GGTTTTGAGCGTAGGAATATATCTTCACTTTCAGGTGGTCAGCAACAGCGTGTTGCTATTGCACGTGCACTTGTTGTTAAGCCCAGGGCTCTTCTTCTTGATGAGCCTCTTGGTGCACTTGACCTTAAGTTGCGTAAAGATATGCAGGTCGAGCTTAAAAATATTCAGAAACGTTTGGGCATTACATTCATTTACGTTACTCACGATCAGGAAGAAGCTCTTTCAATGTCTGATACAATTGTTGTTATGGATTCAGGCGTTATTCAGCAGATTGGTACACCCACCGATATTTACAACGAACCCAAAAACGCTTTCGTTGCAGATTTCATTGGTGAAAGCAATATTATCGAGGGCGTTATGCGTGCCGACTTCTGGGTTGAAATGGCAGGACATAAATTCAAATGTCTTGACAAGGGCTTCGGCGTTGACGAAAAGGTTGACGTTGTTGTCAGACCCGAGGATGTTGACGTTGTACCCGTTGAAAAATCAATGATTTCAGGTATTGTTACATCCATCACCTTCAAGGGTGTATACTACGAAATAATTGTGGAAATTAAAGGCTTCAAATGGATGATTCAGTCCACCGAATTCCAGGAAGTAGGTTCCACAATCGGCATCAACGTTGAACCCGATGCTATTCACATTATGAAAAAATCTCAGTACTCCGGTCTTTACGGCGACTACAGTTCATTCAGTGAAGAATTTGATGAACTTTCAGACGCAACTGTTTACGAGGAAGACGACGAATAATTCCACCATTATCTGAATTTTGAAAGGAGTGCTGACCGTGAATAAAAAGTCTTCACTTATGTCCCGGTTGGCAGGGGCTCCGTACATTGTCTGGGCGGCATTATTCATTATCGTTCCTTTATGTATGGTTGCTTACTACGCCTTTACCGATAACACCGGGGCGTTTACAATTGAAAATATTACAGGTCTTGTTAAATACACAGACACATTCTTACTCTCTATATGGTTGGGTCTTGTGGCAACGGTTGTATGCCTTATTATTGCATACCCCCTCGCCTATATTATGGCTCAGAAGGGTCCCGAAAAGCAAAGCACAATGACAATGCTCATTATGCTCCCTATGTGGATGAACTTCCTTTTGAGAACCTATTCGTGGATGACCATTTTAGAGGATACAGGTCTTATCAACACAGTTATTACAAGCCTTGGATTTGAGCCCTTACAGTTAATCAACACCCGCGGTGCGGTTGTTCTGGGTATGGTATACAACTTCCTGCCCTATATGATTTTACCCATATACACCGTTATGCTTAAAACTGACCACTCCCTTATTGAGGCGGCTCAGGATTTGGGCGGTAACAAACTTGACGTGTTCAGAAACGTTACTATACCCCTTAGCGTACCCGGTATTGTTTCGGGCTTTACCATGGTATTTGTTCCCTCTGTAAGTACCTTCTACATTTCACAGAAATTAGGCGGTACAGGTACAATACTTATCGGTGACATTATAGAAACTCAGTTCCAGACTGCAAACAACTTCAATCTTGGTGCATCTCTTTCATTTGTGCTTATGATTCTTATTTTCATCTGTCTTGCAGTTATGAACAGATTTTCCGATGATGACGGAGGTGTTATTTTATGACAAAGAAAACCTCCCTCGGCGGAAAGTTATACACGGCGCTTGTGTTTATCTTCTTATATGCACCCATTGCCGTGCTTATAGTTTTCAGCTTCAACTCAGGCAAAAGCACATCTGTTTTTGAGGGTTTCTCCCTTTACTGGTACAAAGAACTCTTTAACGATGCCGCAACCCTTTCGGCATTTAAAAACACTATGATTGTTGCGGTTGTGTCATCAATTATATCAACAATTATGGGAACTGCCGCCGCAACGGGTATTTATGGTTACAAAAATAAACTTGTAAAAACAAGTATTATGACCGTAACAAACATACCTATGATGAACCCTGAAATTGTTACGGGTGTATCTATGATGCTCCTTTTCGTGTTCATCGGTGCGATTTTCGGCAAAACCGGCACTCTCGGCTTCCCCACCCTTATAATTGCACACGTTACGTTTGAATTACCCTACGTAATCTTAAACGTATTACCCAAATTAAGGCAGACTGACCCCCACCTTGCAGAGGCGGCTCAGGATTTGGGCTGTACACCCTTACAGGCGTTTTTCAAGGTTGTATTACCCGCTATTATGCCCGGTATTATTTCGGGTCTTATGATGGCATTTACACTTTCTGTTGACGATTTCATTATCAGTTACTTCGTAAGTGGCACTACTTCACAGACTTTGCCCATACGTATTTTCTCAATGACAAAGCGTCGCGTTACACCCGATATGTACGCACTTTCAACTTTGATTTTCCTTGCCATTCTTATACTTCTGATTGTTTCAAACATCATAAGTGCACGTGGTGACAAGAAACTCTCAAAGAAAGGCGGTTCAAAAAAATGATTAAACGCCTTTCTTCAGTAATTTTTGCTTTATTCATTGTTTTCGCCTGTATGTCCCCTGCAGTTTTTGCAAAAGGTGAAAAAGATTATTCCCACCTTAAAGGTACAACCCTTAACGTTTACAACTGGGGCGAATACATCTCAGACGGACAGGATGGCACAGTTGACGTAAACAAGGCTTTCGAAGAAAAGTATGGTATAACCATTAATTATACCAACTACGAAAGCAACGAGAATATGTACAACAAACTCAAAAGTGGCGGTGCAAACTACGACATTATAATCCCCTCGGATTATATGATTGCAAAGCTTATTGACGAGGATATGTTGGCAGAATTGAATTTTGAAAACATTCCTAACTACAAATACATTCTCGACGAATACAAGGGTCTTTACTACGACCCTGACAACAAATACACCGTAGCATATACCGTTGGTATGGTTGGTCTTATTTACAACACCACTATGGTTGAAGGCACTCCCGACAGTTGGGGTGTTTTGTGGGATGAAAAATATGCGGGTAAAATCCTTATGTTCAATAATCCCCGAGATGCTTTCGGTATTGCTCAGCTGTATCTTGGACAGAGCATAAACACTAACAATATTTCCCAATGGGATGAGGCAATTGAAGTCCTCAAAAAGCAGAATCCCTTGGTTTCTTCCTACGTAATGGATGAGGTATTCAACAAAATGGAGCGTGGCGACGCGGCTCTTGCCCCCTACTACGCAGGTGACTTCCTTACAATGCACGACGTAAACCCCGACCTTGCTTTTGTTTACCCCAAAGAGGGTGTAAACTTCTTTGTGGACGCTATGTGCATTCCCAAAAATGCAGAGAACAAAGAGGCAGCGGAGCTTTATATCAACTTTATGTGCGAGGAAGAAATTGCAGTAGCAAACGCAAATTATATCTGCTATGCTTCACCCCACGAGCTTGTGCTCCAGTCAGATGATTATGACCTTAAGGGTGACCCAATTTTATATCCTGCACCCGAAGACATGCCCAAAACCGAAATGTTCCAGAAGCTTGATTATGAAACACAACAATATATGACTACCCTCTGGAATGAACTTAAAATTGAGGGTAATACAAATATTGATGTGTACATAGGTCTTTCGGTTACGGTGGTACTCGTTATAGCCTATTTACTTTATAAGTTCATAAAGAAAAAGAAACGAGAAGCATATTATTAAAAAGAAACCCACGGTTTGCACCGTGGGTTTAACTTTTACCATTCCCTCATTATTTCGGGGTTTTGGAATATTTCATCAAGTTTCTTTATAAAGGGCATTACATCGTTGAATGCGCCTATTCTATGGTCAAACATAAGGGTTATGGGTAATACTTTTTTCGTACCCATATCAACCTCGCCCTTTTCGTTTCTGAAAACGTAGTTAACATTCTTTGCAACGCCCATTGCCATTAAGAAGGTCTGAGGATACAAAAGAGGTGTATAGGTAACGTTACCGTTGAGTCCGTCGTAAAGCACGCCCCAGTTTGTAAGGCAAACAGTACCCTCGTTAAGCTCAT
>JAZRFO010000162.1:0-3758 GCA_045643685.1 Acutalibacteraceae bacterium | reverse complement strand
AAGAGAGGCAGACGAGCGTATGATGGGCGTTGACGAGCTTAAAAGGGAATTGCTTTACGGTGTCCTTGCGGATTATATCGAGTTTACCTGTAAAATGTTTTATGATGCAGGTGTAGAGAAAAGCAAAATATTTTCCCATATCGTTTCCATATCCTCAGCACTCGGCAGTTGTACAACTGTTTTTCCCCCTACATACGTGTGCATAAATGATTATTGTACTCCCGGTTGGACAATGAGCCCTAAAACTTGTCCTTATAACCTGGATTTATTAGAAAAACAGCTTGCGGAAAACGGCAGAAATGAATATGTAAACGCAGAAGGCTATGCACATTACGATAATGTTGAAACCTGTACTGCATATTTTGAAGAAAGCTTGTGCGGAAACGCAAAGCTTATAACAGTTTTTGGCTACGACCAATCAACAGGCACTTACGGATATCAGAAATCCCCCGATTTCTATTTCGTTAAGGTAACGAAATCCTGGCTTGCCCGTGAAATCGGTGCTGATTATTCCTGGAGCACACGCCCAAGCCTTGTGGCCACGAAAGACAACTGTAAGCAAAGCGGTTGTACAGGCATATATTCTGGCGGTTTTTGTACGGTGAACGGTGAGCATTATGAGGCTGCATTATTAAACGAAAACGGTGTTTATGAAATATCAAATGCAGGTCAGCTTTATTGGTTTGCTGCGCTTGTAAACGGCGGAACAACTGATGCAAAGGCGGAGCTTACCGCTGATATTATTGTTAACTCCGGCGTTATTGACGGGGCAGGTAATTTGCAGAGTGGCTCATTCCGTTCATGGACACCTATTGCAAGCGGCGGCTTAAATGTAGCAGGTTCATATAAAGGCGAAAAATTTACAGGCTCCTTTGACGGTAAGGGTTATACAATAGTCGGCTTATATTCAAGCACCTCCGACAGATATATAGGCTTGTTCGGATATAACGGTTCCGGTACTATTAAGAATGTCGGTGTTATCAACTCGTATTTTGCCGGCGATAGATATACAGGCGGTATTGCCGGGCAAAATGATGGTACAATTACAAACAGCTATTCAAACAGTACAACAAATTGTTCACGTTATACAGGCGGTATTGCAGGAAACAATACCGGCACAATTTCAAATTGCTATAATGTGGGTAAAACAATGGGAACCTCAAGTAGCTTTTTAAGTTCTGCATATTACATAGGTGCCGTATGCGGAGCAAACGGCGGGACTGTTTCAAATTGCTTTTATATAAACGGTTGTGCTACAGCGGGAGATAAAACCCAAAACGGTATAGGTGCAGGAAGAAATTCGACTACTTCGGACACTGTCAATGTTACGACTTCTAAGGAATCAAGTCAGTTTTATAGCGGAGAGGTTGCATATTTATTACAAGCTGCTAACACAGTTCAAACTTGGGGTCAAAAAGGTAATGTTATTGATACATTGCCCTGCGTTTCAGGAAGAGAGCTATATGCAGTTGCTAAATATACATCCGATACAGGTTATTCAATATCAAGCCTTGGTGACGTTAATGATGATACTTTGGTTGATGAACACGATTATCAGATTTTTGTTAACGTTGCATTAAGTGACGAAAACACTGTTGACGATATTTCTGACAGAATCGCATTTATGCGTGGGGATATTAACGGTGACTGGGTTGTAGACGTTCTTGATGTATCGCTCGTTTACAGAATGTATTTTGACCAATACTCTGTTCCCATATATTTACCCGGTGACTTTGACGGTGACGGAATATGTACCAATTCAGATACAGAAAAAATTAAGGAAACAATAACAAACAAGTATTTTGTGGGTAAGGGTCCTTTATACTCTTGTGATTTCAACGGTGACGGATATATGGATGCTTGGGATTTAGAATACGCTTACGATGTTTCCGCAGAAGATAACTATGTTTACTTCAACACAAAATATGGCAACCACGAAAGGCACACCCTTGATATGTATATACCCAAGGATAAAAAGGTTGTGGGTATGGTTCTTATGATTCACGGCGGAGCGTGGATCGGCGGAAGCAAGGAGGAGTACTGGCATCGTCTTGAAGAATTTGCTGCTAAGGGTTATGCAGCTGTTGCGGTCAACTACCGCTACATTTGTGATACGGTTGACCTTAATGATATTATGGACGATATTGATCAGGCAGTTGCTTACGTAAAAAAGACTGCCGATTCACATGGTGTTGAAATATCCGGCTACCTTTCTACGGGTTGTTCTGCGGGCGGACATCTGGCACTTCTTTATGCCTATTCCAGAGCGGATTCCTCGGCAATACCGCCGAGGGCAGTAGTCAGCGATTGCGGTCCCACGGATTTATCCGATGAATATTATTACTATAACGAGGATTTGCAGAAAAATAACGCTATTGGTGACGAGGAGACTGTCGCTGAGCTTCTTGGTTGGGCATGTGGCTACAAGCATACATATGCTACAAGAGCCGAGGCAAAGGAAGCCTTGAAATTCGTTTCTCCCTTATATTATGTAAACGAAAACACAGTTCCTACGGTAATAAATCATGGTATGGTTGACGATATAGTGCCATACAGAAATGCTATCGCTTTAGATGCAAAACTGACGGAATATGGTATTGAACACGTGCTTAACTCTTATCCCAATTCGGATCATGGTCTTAATGCGGATGCAGCAAATATGGCATATGCCCAGGAACTCTTACAAGAGTATGTTGTCAGATATCTGGATTCGGTTGATAAATAGGACGTGTGTGATATACGAAATTCAGAAACTACTTAAAAACACATAGTGTAAAACAAAAACTGTCAACTCCATTTCGGAGTTGACAGTTTTTTGTAGTTAATCTGATTAATCGCCTAAAAGACCATGGTATCTGCCCATCCAATAGGGAAGAAGGAATACGTAAGGCATAATTGTACCCTTGCCGTCGGCACCTGCACTGGGAAGTGTAGAGGTGCGGTTAACTTCTTTGCTGTTGATGTTAACAAATTCTTCGGAACCTGAGTCGCAAATGAACTGGTTGCCGTCGTAGTTAACAAGTGCACGAGATGAGTATTCAACAGGATATTTTAACTGAGGAGGAATACCCTCTGCTTCCTGTTCGGTGTCCCATACAACATCTTTTCTGTAACTGTTGTATACGGGCCATCTGATGAAATCAAGATTCATTTCAGAAAGTGATTTTGCAGCTTCTTCAATGTCACACTTGTTATTGGTAAGTGAACCGTAAACAATGTTGAAGAAGGGTGAACGTTCAACTCTTTCATAAGCCCAATGGTGGGTAAGGCCCATTTTGAAGATTTCCTTCTGAGCGTTGTCGTCAGTATAAGCAATCAAGTTATAAATGTTTGTAAAGTCAAGCTGGTCGTCGATATGTGCTACGTGACCGTCTTCGCATTTGTACTGAATACAGTTCATAGCGTAGTGGTGGTCTTTGATGAGCATATCGAACACCTTGTTGTACTTTTCATCACCTGTTACGTGGTATGTTGTCTTAAGGAATGAAAGAATTTCAAGTGAGTTTGTACCACGCTCGTAGAACCAACGGTCGTCATTATTAAGAAGGTCGGGTTCCCAGTTTGCCCATGTGGTAGGAATGCCGTCAACGTCGCAAAGGTGGAAATTGTTTTCGATGATATGGTCGGTAATTGTCTTTACGACCTTTGCAATTTTCTCTTTTTCTTTCTTGTCTGCAACAAGATCATAGTAGATACCATAAGCGAAGTAGTGACCTGTCATTTCGTCACTTGATGTTTCGCCGAGCCATTCGCAATCG
>JAZRFO010000161.1:0-12895 GCA_045643685.1 Acutalibacteraceae bacterium | reverse complement strand
ATCTGCTGAATAACGCCCGGGTCCATAACAACAATTGTGTCGGAGATTGAGAGCGCCTCTTCCTGGTCGTGTGTAACGTAGATAAATGTGATGCCGAGACGCTGTTGGATGTTCTTGAGTTCAATCTGCATATCCTTACGGAGCTTAAGGTCAAGAGCACCAAGGGGCTCGTCAAGAAGGAGCACACGGGGTTTAACAACCAACGCACGTGCAATGGCAACACGCTGTTGCTGACCACCTGAAAGAGATGATATATTTCTGCGCTCAAAGCCTTTAAGGTTTATGAGCTCAAGCATTTCGGTTACAGCCGCATTAATTTCCTTTTCGGGTGTCTTTTTAAGGCGCAGACCGAAGGCAATATTCTCGTAAACGTTAAGGTGAGGGAACAGAGCATAACGCTGAAAAATGGTGTTCAACTGCCTTTTGTGGGGCGGAACACCATTGATTATTTTACCGTCAAAGATAACATCGCCCGAATCAGGCTCCAAAAAACCTGCAATCATTCTGAGCGTGGTTGTCTTACCGCAACCGGAGGGACCTAAAAAGGTTATAAACTCCTTGTCACGGATGTATAAATTCATATTTTCTATTATTTGTTGACCATCAAAGGCAACGGAAATATTCTTAAGTTCAATAATGTTGTTGGACAATTATGCAGCCCCTTTCCGCAAATTAAGAATATCTGAATAAACCCCTCAGAATTTATCCAAAAGAAAAAACCACCTACCCAAAGAACCTGAAAAGTTATTCTTCAAATTGGTGAATTTTATTTGTCCGTGGCATAACTACCCGTGACGGCTGACACGTTATTTTTAATTTGCAATTTAAATATATATATATTTAAGGTAAATGTCAATATATATGTCGAAAAAATAATTTTTTTGTCAAAGAGTGCAATATAAAATAGTATCCCAGGCAGGAATGTAGGGATGATGTCTGAGGTGGATTTTATATGACGGGTTTATTGAATTAATTAATATGGGTAACTCAAAAACATCCTCGCTTCTATGGTATGCGGCAACATTTAATTTAGGTGTAAATTTTGTTAAAATCTCTTTTCCACCGTTTAAAATAGCATATTCGCAACCCTCGGAGTCTATTTTTATGTAAGAGGGTTCAGAGTTTTTACACAAAGTGTTAAGACTTACGGAATTTGTGGGTTTGTCACCGCCCACCGAGGACTGTCTGCCGTGAACGTTAGAAAAGCCTACAACGCCGTCAGTATCGGTTACTGCGGCGTTAACGGCTTTGAAATTTTCAAGATTTTTACAGTGTTCGGTAAGTTTTTTGTAGGTTTTACTATCGGGCTCGGCACAGATGATTTCATTATACGTGCCACCTGAATGTTTAAGGAATGTATCTACCGTATCGCCTCGGTATGCACCTATATCAATATATGTTTCGTTTTCTGAAAGATTAAGAATATTTTCAAAGGCTTCACTTTCGGAGGTGGTAATTTTTTTTAAGGTGTCAAGCTCACCACCATAGAGAAAATTGACGTAGCCCTTGTAAATTTCTTTTGAAAAATCGTCTGCTAAAAGATTAAAGGCCTTTTCGATTTTTTCTGAATTTTCACAAGCAAAATCTTTGTCAAAAACACGTGTGCCGATTACAGGTACACAGGGTACAAGAACGCGGTGTTTTTGGGCGATGTTATAAATGTTCTCCATAACCTCAGGTATTGAAGTGCCGAAGGTTACAATAACCACAAAATTACCGAGGGTTTCTTCAAAAAAACTTAATGGCATAACAGGAAAACTGCGGAATGTGCGATTTCTTACAAAACTACTGCTTGCGGTGACACCCGAAAGCGGTATTTTCCTGCTTTCAAGAATATCCATAACTTTGTCCGCACCGTTTCCTGTGCCGTACATTATTATGGGTTCTTCGGTTTTTTCGAGTTTTTCCCATACACTTATATCGGTTATAATATCCACTCTAACACCCCTTTTGGGGAATTGTAACACATAAGTAAGGTTTCTTCAACCAAAAACTTTGTATCAGTTAACCCATATCCCCCTATGATTACGAAGTCCAAGGGAAATTTCGTATTCAATCAAAGCATTTTCGGCTTTGTATCTGTGCAGGTTTTCCGAAGCACTCAGTTTCTGGACCGGGGTGTTTACTGTGTGGAACTGTCTTTTTCTTATACTGCCGATGCGCCACCAGTGGTATTCAATTTTTGCGGCAAGTAGCATTTGATTGAGACTTTTCATAGTTGATTCTCCTTTTCATTAAATAGGTCGGATATTTAATATCCTTGAATATATTATACTTATTACCCTTGTCGATATTTGTCTTAAAACGGCACATAAAGATAAATTTATTAAAAATATAAAGAAATAATGATTTTTAAAGTGATTTGTGTATCTTTCGGGTGTTTTTTATTGTAAATACGCGTATTTTGTGATAATATACATTAAGAGGTGATAGGTTATGGATAAATTTCTTGAATCAATGGGGCTTGTTACTGGCACCGTAAAAGAACTTGAGGAAGTTAATAATGAGTGCTTTTTAAAGGATACCTGCGATAGGTGTCTGATACCTGACAGAAAAGAAGTTGTAAAGGTTATAAAAGACCTACAGTCCTTGCTTTTTCCCGATTATTTCAAGCACAGTGAAGGCAGCGAAAACGTCCTTTCACAGACTGAATTAATGCTTAATATTTATAACCGCCTTGCTCAACAGATAAAAGGTGCTTGTGAATTCAATCACACGGTTATGGATAAAACTCCCGAAGAATTATGTAACGCATTTATAAGTGAATTGCCCCATGTAAAAAGGTTGCTTATTAAAGATATTGAGGCAATTTACGAGGGCGACCCTGCGGCTAAATGCCATCAGGAAGTACTTATCTGCTATCCCGGTTTTTATGCCATTTCAATATACAGACTTGCAAATGTGCTTTATAACCTGAATGTTCCCCTTATTCCCCGTATTATGACTGAGTTTGCTCACGAAAAAACAGGTATAGATATTCACGCAGGTGCCACAATAGGCGAATATTTCTGTATTGATCACGGCACAGGTATTGTAATCGGTGAAACCACCACTATCGGTAGTCACGTTAAAATCTATCAGGGTGTTACCTTGGGTGCTAAAAGCTTTAAACTTGACGAAAACGGTAATCCTGTTAAAAACATTAAACGTCATCCCGACATTGGCAATAACGTTGTTATTTACGCAAATGCAACAATTCTCGGCGGGGACACAAAAATCGGTGATAACTGTGTTATCGGCGGTAATACATGGCTTACCCGTTCAGTTGAAAGCGGTAAGGTTGTTTACTATAACGAAAAACCTGTAATGTAAAATAAAAAGAGCGTTTCTTAAACGAAACGCTCTTTCTTTTATATCTTGATAGCATCCTTGATTTTGATTTTACCGATGAAAGGTATTTTTAAAAAGCCGTTACATTTATCGTCCTCAAAGGTGAGGGTAACGTCGATGATTTTGTCGGGGAGAAGCGGTGTTGTAGCTTTAGCAAGAAGTGTGGTGTCTTCAACTTCCGCCTCAACAATTTCAACGGGCATTTCAAATTCTGCGCCTACAAGGTCAATTTCCATACCATATTTTCCATCTGTGTATGTAATACCGAATACGGCATCACCCTTGAAAAACATATTGTTGATTTTTGCTCTGTATTTGTTTGTTGTATCTATCATATTTTCCCCTCCACAAGATAAGTTGGCAAGATTAATTGATAATTCCTGCGGCGTAACGCAGAATTGTACAGGCATCGGTTGTGTCTATACCATCGTTGCCCTGAACGTTGGCGGTAAGCAACTGTGCATCGGTAATGTCGGTAACAAGACCTGCGGTAATACAAAGAGCAAATCTTGCATCGTATGATGTGACCATACCGTCACCGTCAATGTCACCTTTTCTGGAGAAATCGTTGTTGTTTATAACCATAAAGGTTCCCAGTTTCTTAGTCTGTGCGGCAACGAAAGGCGTATGAGGTGAACGAAGAAGTTCGAATGTGTTATCGCCGTTGATACGATAAATTTTAGCCGTTGTAATGATTGTATCCTCGGGTAATTTATCGAATTTGATAATGAGCGAAGCAGATGGTGTGTATTCTACTTCCGGTGCCTCTTCTTCTTCCCCTGATGGTTCTTCCTTGAGTATTAATGAAACGTCGTAGGATAAAAGTTCATTGTATCTTACGGGTAATAATGCTTTTACTGATTCAGGAGCAACAGGTGTTACCTTGATTAAGAAGTCTTTATTTAAGGGAAGTATACCTCTTACGTCTATGAGGGATATACCCGAGTTAATGTCAGTAAGTGTACGTTCTTCTTTTATGAGGTAGGGTGAACGTATGCCTAATTTATAAACGTAGTTATAGGCGTAGGATTTATCCGTACAGTAAATACCATCTGTGAAATAGTATTGCTTTGTATCATCCGAGGATAATTCACCTAAAACTGCATCTTCACCTATTATACTTAAGGATGCAGGTAAATGGATTTCTCTTAAACTGTCGCAACCTGCAAGAGCCTTTTTACCAAGAACCTTAAGGCAGTCACTTAATTTTATGTGCTCAAGTGCATCACATTCAAGGAAAGAACCCTCGCCTATAGCGGAAAGGTTGTTGTACATATTAACCTTTGTAAGGCGGTATGCGCCTGAGAAGGCATAACTTCCAATTGTAATTACGCTTTCGGGAATTGTGAATTCACCCTCGAGACCATTGGGGTAGGCAACAAGTGTGCTTTTATCGTAGTTGTAAAGAACACCGTTTTCCGAAAGGTAGGTTTCGTGACCTTCTGCAACTTCAATTGCAATAAGGGAGCGGCACTCAGCAAAGGTCTGACCTGAAACGCTGTTTATGTAAGTGGGAAGATAAATATGTGTAAGCTTTGTGCAATTCTTAAACACGTATGTTGATAATGTACGTACTTTGTAACCACCAAGGGTTTCGGGGATTATAATTTTAGTGTCGGTGCCTTTGTATTTTGTTATAAGTGCCCACTTAGGATTATTTTTGGGAGTTGCTATGTACTCAAAATCCTTTTCTGCGGCAATTACGTAACCGTTGGACTCCGCAGGTGCTTCGTCGGGGATTTGCTCCTGAGCGTTTGCACCCGTAGGAATTACAAAACTCAGAAGAAAAACAGTTATAACAAGAAACAAAGCAGTCAGTCTTTTGTTTTTCAATAAATCACATCCAATGCTTTGATAATTATCTAATATATATTATATAGTATGCACATAACAAATGCAATGGGAATCTTTATACAATTTTTATAATAATGTTTTATATAAATCGCAAAAAGCAAAATATGAAATATGACAATAAAAAAAGCAAAGCTCCGAAGTAAACTTCGGAGCTGAATTGCTTTGTGATTAAATTCACTTAGATAGCGCGGGTAACCTTACCGGAGCGCAAGCAGCGTGTGCAAGCATAAACTCTACGGGGAGAGCCGTTAACGATTGCCTTAACTCTCTTAACGTTGGGTTTCCATGTTCTGTTTGAACGTCTGTGTGAGTGAGAAACCTTGATGCCGAAAGCAACCTCTTTGTTACAAAATTCGCATTTTGCCATTGAGCTGCACCTCCTTCATATAATCATAAATATATCCAAACATAATACAACGAACGTATGATATCACCCTTTTAATGCAAATGCAAGTATTTTTTTTATAAAATCGTTCTTTTTATGAACTTTTACATATTCTGCGGTAATATTTTAAACTTTTTTTTGAAAATTGCTTGATTTTTACAAACTAATCATATATAATACTCGTTGAAACCGAACATTTGTACACTTTGAAGGGAGTATTACAATGGCAGAAAATAAAGAAAAATCTAAGGCGCTTGAAACCGCCCTTACACAAATAGAAAAGAATTTCGGTAAAGGTGCTATTATGCGCCTTGGCGAAAATATGGGTATGAGCATCGAGGCTATTCCCACAGGCTCGATTGCACTTGATGCCGCAACAGGTATCGGCGGACTTCCCAAGGGCAGAATTATTGAAATATATGGTCCTGAAAGTTCAGGTAAAACCACACTTGCACTCCACGTAGTAGCAGAGGCTCAGAAAATGGGTGGCGAAGCAGCGTTTATTGACGCGGAACACGCTCTTGACCCCATTTACGCATCTGCATTGGGTGTTGATATTGATTCACTTCTTGTTTCACAGCCCGACAACGGTGAACAGGCTCTTGAAATTACCGAGTATCTTGCTCGTTCAGGTGCTCTTGACGTTATCGTTGTTGACTCCGTTGCTGCCCTTGTTCCCAAGGCAGAAATTGAGGGCGAAATGGGTGACTCCCACGTGGGTCTTCACGCACGTCTTATGTCACAGGCTTTAAGAAAGCTCACAGGTGCAATTGCTAAATCAAATACAACTGTTATTTTCATCAACCAGCTTCGTGAAAAGGTTGGCGTTATTTACGGTAACCCCGAGGTTACAACAGGTGGTCGTGCTCTTAAATTCTACTCAACAATCCGTATGGATGTAAGACGTGTTGAGCAGTTAAAGGGTGCGGGTAACGAGTTTATCGGTTCACGTACAAGAGCAAAAATTGTTAAAAACAAAGTTGCTCCTCCTTTCAAAGAGGCTGAATTCGATATTATGTATGGTGAGGGTATTTCAAAATACGGTGAAATTCTCGACCTTGCAGTTAAAATGGAAATTATAAGAAAAAGCGGTGCCTGGTTCTACTATGGTGAGGAACGTCTCGGACAGGGTCGCGACAACGTTAAGGAATATATCCGCCAGAATCCTGAGTTCTGCGCTGAAATCGAAGGTAAAGTACGCGAAGCCATCCGCAACGCAATTTCTGCAAGAAACCCTATTTCCCGTAGAGAAACTGCACCCTCGGCAGCTGCCGCAGAGCCTGTAACAAAGGAAAAAGCAAGGGCTAAAATTGATATAGCCGTTGATGATTGATTAAAATGATAATTACTTCAAAGCCGGGTAACGGCAACAAAGTGCACATATACATTGATAATAAATACACCCTTACCCTGTACGATGACTTTTGGTATCGCTCGGGGTATTCGGAGGGTCAGGAAATTACAGAAGACGAGCTTGCTTCCCTGGAAGGGGAGGCAGGCTTTCGCTCTGCTTATGAGAAGGGCTTGAAATATCTCTCTATGAGAGGGTATTCCCAAAAGGAATTGTATAATAAACTCAAAATGAAATTCGGTGACGAGGCGGCAACCAGAGCCATTGATAAAATAAATTCCTTCGGATATCTTAATGATGAAGAATATTGTCGTGAGTACACCGAATATCTTTTTAAAGTAAAAAAATATGATATAAAAAGAATATCTTATGAGTTAAAAAATAAGGGAATTGACTCCGAAACCATTGATAATGCGTTGAAAACACTTGACAACGAGCCGATTCAGCGTATTATAGATATGTTAAGGTCAAAATACGAGAAAAATCTCGAAAACGAAAAAGACCGAAAAAGATTAGTGAACCGTTTTATAAGAATGGGCTATTCTTACCGCGATATTAAAGATGCTTTTTCAGAAATGGGCGTAGAAATGCCCCAATAATGAGGTGGAAATTATGTCACGAAAAGTCGGAATGATTAGTCTTGGTTGTCCCAAAAACCAGGTGGATGCCGAGATAATGCTCAAGAAACTTGTTGATGCAGGTTATATTCTTGTACAGGAGGCAGACAAGGCAGATGTTGTTATAGTAAACACCTGCGGTTTTATCGAAGATGCCAAGAAAGAATCAATTGATGCAATACTTGAAATGGCAGACCTTAAAGAAGACGGACTTTTAAGTAAAATTGTAGTTACAGGTTGCCTTGCTCAACGTTATAAGGATGAAGTTGTTTCAGAAATTCCTGAGGTTGACGGTGTTGTGGGTATCGGTGCAAATGCAGATATCGTTGCAGTTTGCGATTCTCTTTTTGAGAGTGACGAGCTTTACACATCCTTCCCCGAAAAAGAGAATCTTCCTCTTAATGGTGGCAGAGTGCTTACCACTCCCGAATACACCGCTTACCTTAAAATTGCCGAAGGCTGCAGCAACCGTTGTTCATACTGTGCCATTCCCTCAATCAGGGGCGATTTCAGAAGCCGAGAGATGGAGGATGTTATTGACGAGGCAAATGCACTTTGTGAAAAGGGCGTTAAAGAGATTATCCTTGTGGCACAGGACACAACAAAATATGGTGAAGATATTTATGGTGAACTTAAACTCCCCGAACTTTTAGGTGAACTCAGTAAAATCGAAAATCTTCAGTGGATAAGACTTCTCTATTGCTATCCTGATAAAATTACAGATGAGCTTATTGATGCTATTGCCGAAAACGACAAGGTTTGTAATTATATTGATATGCCCATGCAGCACGCGGACGGCGAAATTCTCAAGGCAATGAACAGAAAGGGAGATAAAGAGAGCCTTCTTGCCCTTGTTGAGAAAATCAGAGCAAGAATTCCTGATGTTGTTCTCAGAAGTACGTTTATCACAGGCTTCCCAGGTGAAACTGACGAGGCATTCACAGCCCTTTCCGAGTTTGTGAACGAAGCAAAACTCGACAGAGTGGGTTGCTTTGCATACTCACGTGAGGAGGGCACTCCTGCATACGATTTTGAAAATCAGATTGACCCCGAGGTTGCTGTAGAACGTGCCGAGGTTATTATGAACCAGCAATACACCATTGCTGAGGCAAAACTTGAGGCATGCATCGGTAAAACCCTCGATGTACTTGTAGAGGGTTATGACCCCTATACCGACAGCTATTACGGCAGAACATATATGGATGCGCCCGATATTGATAACAACGTAGTCCTTACATCGGGTTACAGAATTGACGACGGTGATATCGTGCCTGTTGAGATTTTCGACAAGGACGACTATTCCCTTATTGGTGAAGCAGTATGAAAAATATGAATCTGCCCAACCAACTTACCATTATAAGAATAATCCTCACACCGATTTTTCTCGCTTTGTTTTTAAGTGATATAAAATATCATTTTATGTGGGGGCTTATAGTTTTCGCCATTGGTTCTTTTACGGATTTTCTTGACGGCAAAATTGCGCGTAAAAGAAATATCGTAACGGTTTTCGGTCAACTTGCGGACCCTGTGGCGGATAAAATACTTACAACCGCGGCACTTCTTGCCTTTATGAAATTTGACCTTTGCAATATCTGGATAATTATGATAGTATTATTAAGGGAATTTACTATTACCTCATTCAGATTAGTGGCAACGGCACAGGGTGTTGTAATACCTGCCAATATTTACGGCAAGTTAAAAACCGTGTCACAAATGGTTTTCTCACTTGTTATAATGGTACTTGCTCACCTTAATGAGTGTGGTATTTTAGGCGAGGGATTCCCTTTAAGCGCCGTTTCAAACGGTCTTTTATGGGTTACTGCGGTATTGTGCGTAATTTCAGGTGCCGTATACGTAAAACAGTCAATTAAACTTATAGATTTTTCCAAATAGAACAGGGTTGATTTTATGAAACTTTATAACTCACTCACAAGAAAAAAAGAAGATTTCAAGGAAAACGTAGAGGGCAAGGTAAGTATGTACACTTGCGGTCCTACAGTTTACCATTTTGCTCACATCGGTAATCTTCGCAGCTATATTATGGAGGACGTACTTGAAAAGCACCTTCGTTACAGCGGTTATGATGTGAAACGTGTTATGAATATAACCGACGTTGGTCACCTTTCAAGCGATGCGGACACAGGCGAAGATAAAATGGTTAAAGGTGCAAAACGTGAGAATAAAACCGTTATGGATATTGCAAAATTCTATACGGATGCATTCTTTGCAGACTGCGAAAAACTCAATATTAAAGTTCCCGATGTAGTTGAACCTGCAACAAACTGTATTGATGAATTTATTACTATGGTACAGGGTCTTATTGAGAAAGAGTATGCCTACGTAGCAGGTGGTAACGTTTACTTTGATACTTCAAAATTAGACGAATATTATGTTTTCAACAAGCACGACAGCGAAGAACTTATGGTCGGTGTTCGTGAGGGTGTTGAAGAGGATACAAACAAACGCAACAAAAACGACTTCGTTCTTTGGTTCACAAAGTCAAAGTTCGAAGAACAGGCTCTTAAGTGGGATTCACCCTGGGGCGTAGGTTACCCCGGTTGGCATATTGAATGCTCCGCTATAAGCCTTAAGCACTTAGGCGAAAGACTTGATATCCACTGTGGTGGTATTGACAACGCGTTCCCTCATCACACAAACGAAATCGCTCAGAGTGAAGCCTTTATTGGTCACAAATGGTGTAACTATTGGTTCCACGTTTTACACCTTAACACCAACTCAGGTAAAATGAGTAAATCCAAGGGCGAATTCCTTACAGTTTCGCTTCTTGAAGAAAAGGGCTACAATCCCTTGGCATACAGATTCTTCTGCCTTCAGTCCCATTACAGAAAACAGCTTGTTTTCTCTTACGAGAATCTTGACGGCGCGGCAATAGCTTTCGAAAAACTTCTTAAGAAAATTGCCACACTCAATCCTGTTGAGAGTGACGAGCTTGATACTGCGGCAGTAGAAAAACTTACTGCATCATTCAAGAGTGCCCTTGATAACGATATCAACACATCTCTTGCAGTTACTGCAGTTTATGATGTTCTTAAAGAAAAAACAAACGATAAAACAAAGATTTATCTTCTCAATGATTTCGACCGCGTTCTTTCTCTTGATCTTATCGAGGGTGCTAAGAAACTTGCACAGAAGGATGAGAGCGACGCAGGCGAAAAGGATGAACTCACCATTTATGTTGAGGAGCAAATCGCTTTGAGAGCCGCCGCAAAGAAGGAAAAGAACTTTGCCGAGGCGGACAGAATCCGTAACGAACTTTTAGAAAAAGGAATTAAACTTCTTGATACCCGCGAGGGTACAACCTGGTCAAAGGAATAAGATATTATGACAAGTAAAGAGAGAGCAAAATTACGTGCCGAAGCAAACGGTCTTGACCCTATTTTCCAGATAGGTAAAGAGGGTATTACCGATGCTGTAGTAGCACAACTTGAAGATACTTTTAACACAAGGGAGCTTTTCAAAATAAAGGTTCACCTTGAATCCGCCCCTGAAGAACCTAAAGTGCTTGCGCAGAAAATTGCAGAAGCTACAGGTTGCGATATTATTCAGGTAATAGGCGGTACTATCGTAGTTTTCAGAATCAACCTTCTCTTGCGCCAGAAAGAGGCAGAGAAGAAAAAACGTCAGAAAGAAAAGGCTCGTAAAGAGGCACTTGAAAGACGTACCGAACGCACAAAAAGAAAATACGGCAGGTAAAAATATGGATGAAGTAATCACCCTCGAAAAAAAGAAGAAAAAAAGAGGCCCCTTTATAGCGGGTCTTCTTGTACTTGCCCTTGCAATAGTGGGCGTGGTTTCAATAGTTATGTCGGTGGTTTCCTTTGTGGAGTCAAAGAACGACAAATCCGCCGAGTATGCTAAGTATGCCGACTACCTTACATGGGTAGTGGGTGTTGACCCGGATCCTTTCTCGGATATTACCAAAGCTAATAAGGATGCTCTTCGTAATATTGCTGTGTGCTCACTTCTTGACGATGACGTTAAAACAGGCGCTTACACCGTAACCGAAAAAGGTCTTGAAGTTCCTGCAACGGACGTTGAGGCGCATTATTATGCAATGTTCGGGAATGAGTGTCCCATAGTCCACGGCAACGTTGTGGGCTACGGCTACGAGTTCACTTACGACGCAACAAAGAATATTTATATTGTACCCCTTACAGGTGTAACACCACCTTTTACCGTTCGCATTGAGTCCGTTGATAAAACAGGCGGATTTATAGTGCTCAGAATAGGTTATGTAAGCACAAATAATATTGAAGTTGCACCCGACGGAACAGTTCAGGCAGCACAGCCTGACAAGTACGCAGATATTACCCTTAAAGAAACAGGGGACGGCTACAACCTTATTTCGGTTATGACCGTAACTGTAGGGGAATACGAGCAGTAATTTCACGAATTATTAAGCAGTAAGGGAAGCCTTACTGCTTAAATGCTATAAAGGAGAGTTTTTATGGATTTCTATAAGCTTATTGCGGAGCGTTATTCCGTAAGAAAATTTAAAAATGAACATTTACCTGAGGATATTGTAGAAAAAATCCTTGAAGCGGGTCACCTCGCGCCCACGGGTTGCAACAATCAACCTCAGAGAATACTTGTGCTTAACAATGATGAAGCAATTGAAAAACTCAAAAACTGCACAAGATGTCATTTCGATGCATCTACGGCAATGCTTGTCTGCTACAACAAGGACGAGTGTTGGACAAGAAAATATGACGGTAAAACCTGTGGTGTGGCAGATGCCTGTATCGTAACTACCCATATGATGCTCGGTGCTTTCAGTATGGGTGTGGGCTCAACCTGGGTTATGCACTTTGACCCGCAGAAAATGAGGGATGCCTTTGAAATCCCCGAAAACATTGAACCCGTAGCCCTTCTCGTAATGGGCTATCCTGCCGAGGACGCAAAACCCGCCGACTTCCACAATCAGTTCAGACCAATTAGTGAAGTGGTTGTATATGATGGATTTTAATTAATGCGAAGTCTATCATCCCTGTTTCGGCTTTGCCGAAATAGGGAGGGGGACCGCGTAGCGGTGGTGGGTAGTTCTCTTTTGGTTTTTCTTCAGTCAAATAGAACTCAGTTTATTATAGATTAAAGTATAAAAATGTTCTATCAAACTGCAAACTAAAGGTTAGTGAACCCGAATTTTGCATTCTGCATTTTGCATTTTGCATTTCTTAGCAATCTTCACTAAAAAAATTATTGTAATATTCTGGCTTTTTTCCAATAAAACTATGGAAAAATAAGAAATTATGTGTTAGAATGGTTGATGGTTTAATATACCCATTAAAATGTACATTATTTTTGGAGGTAAATTATGAGCAAAAAGTATGTTTATTT
>JAZRFO010000160.1:0-1995 GCA_045643685.1 Acutalibacteraceae bacterium | reverse complement strand
TTAAGTTTAGCATAAAGGGAAAGGATAGTCAATTTAATTAGGAATGAGAAATTCCGGGGCGCAACGCACCCCTCAATTTTGCATTTAAAAAGCTCCTTGCCGTAGCAAGGAGCTTTTTAGTCTTAGTATTTTGTTCTCTCTGTATAACCTGTGTGAAGGATATGATGAGCCTTGTGGCTTCCGGGTTCACCGAAGAATTCATCATAAATAGCCTTAACATCGGGGTTCTTATGAGATTTTCTTAAGGGAAGGTTTTCGTCATCCTTGTAAAGACCTTTAGCACGTTCAGCTCTTACGTCAACGAAGTTTGAAACTGATGCGGGAACGATAGGTTGACCGCCGCCGTTTACACAACCACCGGGACAAGCCATGATTTCGATGAAATCATATTTCTTTTCGCCGGATTTAACCATTTCAAGAACCTTCTTAGCATTTGCAAGACCTGAAGCAACTGCAACTTTAACTTCTGTACCGTTAAGGTTGTATGTAGCTTCTTTAACGCCTTCAACACCACGAACTGCGCTGAATGTAGCGAAATCTTCAAGCTCGTTGCCTGTAACAACCTCGTAAGCAGTACGAAGAGCAGCTTCCATAACACCGCCTGTTGCGCCGAAGATAGTACCTGCACCTGAAGCAAGACCGAAGGGTGCGTCGAACTCTGCGTCAGGAATCATCTTGAAGTTGATACCTGCTTTTTTAATCATTCTTGCAAGTTCTCTTACTGTGATTGAAGCATCAATATCAGCAAGACCTGCAACTGCAGAGTGATCTGTTCTTTCTGCCTCGAACTTTTTAGCAGTACAGGGCATAACAGATACAACGAAGATATCCTTGGGATCAAGACCCATTTTATCAGCATAGTATGTTTTAGCAACTGAGCCGAACATACCCTGAGGAGATTTACAAGATGAAAGATTGGGGATAAATTCGGGATAGTAATGTTCGCAGAATTTAATCCAACCGGGTGAACAGGAAGTAATAAGGGGAAGATTTTCACCCTTGTTAAGTCTGCCGAGGAATTCGGTAGCTTCTTCCATAATTGTAAGGTCAGCAGCGAAGTTTGTATCAAACACACCATCAAAACCGAGCATTTTGAGTGCTGCAACCATTTTACCTGTAACGATTGTACCCATTTCGTATCCGAATTCTTCGCCTAAGCCAACGCGAACTGCGGGAGCAGTCTGAACAACAACGTGTTTTGTGGGGTCGTTAATAGCATCAAATACTTTCTGAGTATCATCTCTTTCGGAAAGAGCGCCTGTGGGACAAGCAGTGATACACTGACCACAGCTCACACATGCAACATCACCGAGTTTGTACTCGAATGCTGAACCGATATGTGTATCGAAACCACGGTCGTTAGCACCGATAACAGAAACAGCCTGTACTTTATCACAAACTGCTACACAACGACGGCAGAGGATACATTTTTCGTTATCACGGTACATATGAGTAGCACTTGCGTCGATGTCATACTTAACAACATCACCTGCATAAGCGTTTTCGTCCTCGATACCATAATCCTTACAGAGTTTCTGTAATTCACAGTTACCGCTTCTCACACAAGAGAGACATTCTTTCTTATGTGTTGAAAGGATAAGCTCAAGGGTTGTTTTTCTTGCCTGAATAACCTTGGGTGTGTTTGTGAAAATTTCCATGCCCTCGTTAACAGGGAATACACAAGCAGCAACAAGGCTTCTTGCACCTTTAACTTCAACAACGCAAATACGGCAAGCACCGATAGCGTTGATTTCTTTAAGATAGCAAAGTGTAGGAATTTCAATACCTACCATACGAGCAGCTTCAAGAATTGTGGAACCGGCAGGAACCTGATAATCAAAGCCGTTAATTTTAATATTTACTGCATTTTCCATCGTTAGTTCCTCCTTATTTAATTACCGCTTTAAACTTACAGTTACCAACACAAACGCCACACTTAACGCATTTATCTGTGTCGATTGAGAATGATGCAAGTTTATGACCGGGAGCAATATA
>JAZRFO010000159.1:0-7089 GCA_045643685.1 Acutalibacteraceae bacterium | reverse complement strand
TTCACTGACTATACTTTTTCTTTTGTGGAGGTCAGATATGAAAAAGATAATTAAAAGTAGCGTATCTTTCATTCTCGCACTCACTATTATATTGAGTTCTGCTTATGCAGGACTTGCTGAATTTGGTTTTAGTGGCTTGTTTGTAGTTGAAGCCGGGGCGGCGAATAGCGGCATCTGTGGCGAAAATCTTACGTGGTCACTTGACAGTGGTGTTTTAACTATAAGTGGGACAGGGCCCATGTCTGATTATTCAAAATCTTCACATGCTCCATGGTCAAGGCTTAAATCCAATATTAAACTTCTTGTTATTGATAACGGCGTTACCACAATAGGTGATTATGCATTCAATGACTGCAGGCTTATGTATGAAGTCGAGATTTCTAATAGTGTAGTTGATATCGGTGATTATGCATTCAGCGATTGCAGATATCTCAGAAAAATTGTAATACCGGATAGTGTTCTCGGTATCGGTGATTATGCATTTAACAGGTGTAAGGACCTCGGAAGAGTTACAATTTCCAATAGTGTGAAAAGTATCGGAACAGGTGTGTTTAATTGTTGTTATGAGCTTAAATCCATCATTATACCGAACGGAGTGGAGAGTATCGGTGATTACGGGTTCTATGGTTGTTATAATCTTAAATCTTTAATTGTACCGAGTGGTGTAATAAGCATCGGAGAATATGCGTTTGCTGATTGTAATTATCTTGAATCTGTCGTCTTACAGGATGGAGTAACTAGTATCGGAGAGTTTGCGTTTTACGATTGTTATCGTCTTGAATCTATAACGATTCCTGATAGTGTTACCTGTATAGGTGTTTCTGCTTTCGATGATACCGCGTATTATAAAAATCCCGATAATTGGGAAGATGAGTACCTTTATATAGGTAAACATTTGATGAAAACTAAGAATTCAATAAATGGACACTGTGATGTAAAATCGGGGACAATAACAATTGCAGGTTTAGCGTTTGCTGATTGTACTAAGTTGGTATCTGTCTCAATTCCCGATAGTGTAATAAATATCGGCGCTTTTGCTTTTGAGAATTGCGGAAGTCTGGTATCTGTTGCGGTACCCGAAAGCGTAATAACTATAGGTGAGGGTGCTTTCAAGGGGTGCAAATTACTTTCGTCAGTTACAATACCCGATAGTGTGACAGGTATCGGAGACTATGCTCTTGGATATGATTCTGATAATGTTAAGATTAATGACTTTGTTGTTTGCGGAACATCCGGTACTATTGCAGAAGACTATGTAAACAAAAATGGTTTCTTGTTTGTGGATGTCCGTCATAATCACGTTGCGTTGGATTGGCAAATTGTTCAGGAAAGTTCAGTTCTTTTACCGGGTATAAAAGTTAAAGAGTGTACAATATGCAGAAAAGTAATCGGAATAGAAATTAAGCCATTACTTACTCCCGAAGCGCCCATTGTTAAAACCGAAAATTACCATGGTAGTGTAATGGTAAGATGGAATGATGTGGCTGGTGCGGATGATTATGTTGTTTATCGAAGAGTGTATGACCCTAAAACCAAAAAGTGGAGCGGTTGGTCACGAATCGCAGACGGCATAACAAAATACCAATATTCTGACGAAACTGTTGATTACTGTGACAAAAATGTTCAATCCGGGACATATTATATATACACAGTAAAAGCCCGTAACGATGGTGGTTATGGTTCTTATACCTCCGGCTCTAAGGTTTATTATATTTCGCTTCCTGAGTTAACATCCATTGAACATAATCAGAAGACTATAACCTTTAAGTGGGAAAAGGTCCAAGGTGCAACGGGATATATTGTGTATCGCAGAGATTTGGATGGCTCGGATAAATGGACAGCGGTCGCCACAACAATGGGTACAACCTACATTGATAAAAACATCAAGGTTGGTGAACACTATAAATATACCGTAAAGGCATATTACGGTTCGTATAGGTCTCATTTTTACGAGGGTGGACTACAGATAATAATACTTCTTACTCCCAAGCTTAAGAGTGTTTCGTGTGACAAAAAGGGTGTAAGCATCAAATGGGGTGAGTCAGCCGGAGCGGACAGATACATCGTTTACCGCCGTACTTACAATGCTAAAACCAAAAAGTGGAGCGGTTGGACGAGAATAGCTGATGATATTCTGGGTACATCCTATGTGGATAAAACCGCAAAATCAGGCACGTATTATATCTACACAATAAAAGCTGAGGCAAAAGAGTCCAGCAGACGTACTTATAGCGGATACGATAAAAATGGTCTTAAACTTTATTTCCTTGCAACGCCCTCAATGAAAAGTGCAACGAGCACAAAAACGGGTGTAAAGCTTCAATGGACCAAGGTGGGTGGTGCCACGGGCTACAAGGTTTATCGAAAAACCGGTAATAATCCCTGGGGTGAAGCAATAGCTACAGTAAAGGGGATTTCCAATACTACTTACGTGGATAAAACGGCTAAAAAAGGCGTAACCTACACCTATACAGTCCGTGCGTATAACGGCTCAAATAAGAGTAGTTACATTCCCGCAGGCGGAACAGTTAAAGATAAATATTAAAACAAAAAGGTTCAACCTCCGTGGTTGAACCTTTTTATCATTATTTCGCAATCAAATGCACTCTGTATGAAACGCCGTCGCCGTGGGGTCTGTGGGTGAAGTTAAGTCCCGCATTCATAAGGTATGCACCGCTATAAACTTCGCCTGTTTCTTCAATTTCATACATTTTTTCTTTATCAAGACCCTTGAGTCTTAATATAAAGAATTCATCGTAAACACGTTTAATTTCTACAACTGTTACCAAAGCTTCGTTCTTGTCTTCTGAAACAAATTCCCAAGCAACGTGGAACTCGTTTTCAAAGGGTGTTATAAGTCTGTAAAGATCACCGTAGTGAATAACGTCGTAATATTTATGGTAAAGTGCAATCTGGTCTGTGATTTCTGCTTTTTCTTCAGGTGTGAGCTTATCGGGGTCAAGCTCGTAGCCGAATGAACCCCAAAGAGCCACGTTCATTTTTGTTTCGTAGCCAGTACGTCTATTTGCGGAAACGTGAGCACCCATTGTCAAAGCAGGGTAGCACATTGATGTGCCGAACTGAATTGTAAGTCTTTCAATGGGGTCGGTGTTATCACTTGTCCAGATCTGGGGTGAGTAGTAAAGCATACCGGGGTCAAAACGACCACCGCCACCTGAACAGTTCTCTAAAAGAATATGGGGGAAGTCCGTTGTAAGACGATCCATAATCTCATAAGTTCCCAAAACAAATCGGTGGAAAACTTCGCCCTGTTTTTCTGCAGGGAGTTCTGCACAGGAAACCTCTGTAAGGTTTCTGTTAAAGTCCCATTTTACATAGTCAATATTATTTGTTGAAAGCACGTCGTACATCATTTTGTAAACGTACTCACGAACTTCTTTTCTTGAGTAGTCCATAACATACTGGTTACGTGCTATGGATTTGTCACGACCCTCGGTGTGTAAGCACCAATCGGGGTGCTCGCGGTAAATATCCGAGTCGGGAGATATCATTTCGGGCTCGTACCAGATACCGAACTTAAGACCGCAATCGTTAACCTCTTTTATAAGTCCCGATAAGCCTTTCTGAAGTTTGTATTCTGCAACGTACCAGTCACCAAGCGAACAGTTGTCACCGTCACGCTTGCCGAACCAACCGTCATCCATAACGAGCATTTCAAGACCGATATCCTTAGCGTGTTTTGCAAATGAAACAAGCTTGTTATGGTCAAAGTTCATGCCTGTGCCTGCCCAGTTGTTAATGAGAAGGGGTCGTTTAGCCTTTTTCCATTTACCACGGATAAGGTTATTTGAATATAATCTGTGGAAAATACGGCTCATTTCACCGATACCCTCATCGGTGTAAACCATAACTGCCTCGGGTGAGTAGAAGGTTTCGCCCGGTTCAAGATGCCAACTGAAGCCCTCGGGGTTAATACCCATTACAAGTCTTGTGCAGTTGAAGCCGTCAACCTCAACGTCGATTGAGAAGTTACTGCTATATACAAGGTTAAAACCGTAGCATTCGCCGTAATCCTCGTTAGCATTTTTGCTTACAAGAGCAGTGAAGGGATTGTGGTTGTGGCTTGATGAGCCGCGTTTGCTCTTAATTGACTGAATACCGCGGTGAAGGTGATATCTGTCAAGGCTTCTTTCTTTAACCCATCTGCCGTAAAGGTCCATCATTTCGTAATCTGAGCCGGGTAAATCAACGCAAAGTGAATGAATTGTGTCAATATAGAATGCCTCGTCAGATGTGTTTTCAACCTTAACGCTTCTGGTCATTGCACCATAGTTATTAAATACTGTGTAAACGAGTGTAACCTTTGCACCTGTAAGCTTGTCTATTGTTACAACCTCAAGTGTGTCTGCCTCATCCTCAGTATTTACGTATAAAGCGGGGAGTCCGGGAATGGGCTTTTTACCCTTTGAAATTGTGTGACTAACATATCTTAAATCTGTTACCTTGTCACCGGCGCTATTTTTAACTGCAAATGCAGAAAGACGGAAATCACCCGCACCGAATGTGGAGTATTCAAGGGGAGTAACGTCGGGAGAGAAGTTGAAAACTCTCGCACTGGGACTATCGGGACAGAATGACGCGAAGCCGGGACGTATTCTTAATTGGTCAACGTCAACATCGGGCATGGGTGCACCATAGTAGTAATGTACAAGGTAATTACCCTCAAAAACTCCGAAAATGTATGTGGATGTTTTTGTGTCAAGTTTAAATATCTTTTTGTCTTCAATAAACTTTATGGACATAGCTTACACTCCTGTTATTTATTTAATTCTGTAACCTTTTTTAACTTGTCGGGGATTTTAATCTGTTGGGGACAATGCTCCATACAAACACCGCACTCGATACAGTTGTGAGCGCGTTTTTCTTCGGGAATTTCCGCGTAGATTTTGTTGAAAACTTCTATGTCGCGTGTTTTATTATATTCGTTGTATGCTTTAAAACAAGCGGGAATATCAACACCTGCGGGACAGGTCTCAACACAGTATTTGCAGTCTGTACAAGGAATTGCAAAATTGTTTCTGAAAAGCACGTTTGCCTTTTCAATAGCCGCTTTTTCAATATCGGTAAGGGGCTTTGCTTCAGTAAAGGTTTTAATATTATCTGCAACCTGTTCGTAAGTAGACATACCGCTTAGTATTGTTAATACTGCGGGTAATTCAAGGTCGTATCTTAAAGCGTAAGATGCGGCAGAATCGTCACCCAATTCTTCAAAAACCTTACGTGCTTCATCATTTAATGTATGAAGTGAACCGCCTCTGACAGGCTCCATAATAATGCAAGGAATATTTCTTTCTTCAAGGGCTTTATAATAGGATTTTGCATCGGTTGCTTCCCAGTCATAGTAGTTAATCTGTAACTGTACAAAGTCCCATTTATATTTGTCGATTAATTCTAAAAAGAATTCTAAATCGCCGTGGTATGAAAAGCCTAAATGACGGATTTTACCTTCTTCTTTTTTCTTAGTAAGGTACTCGTAAGAATTATCCTTTTCAAATACTGTCATAATATCACGGTTAACTGCGTGTAAGAGGTAAAAATCAAAGTAATCAACACCGCATTTTTCCAACTGCTCGTTGAAAAGCTCGTCCGTGTGTTTGCCCTTGTCTTTTATTGCCCAACCGGGTAACTTTGTGGCAAGACAGTAGGATTCACGGGGATATCGACCGAGAGCCTCTTTAGCAAAACGCTCTGAGTCACCACCGTGGTAAACATACGCCGTGTCAAAATAGTTAACGCCTGATTTTATAGCCAGGTCAATAAGTCTGAAGGCTTCATCACGATCAATAATATCGGAATCTTCGCTTATTTTAGGTAAACGCATAAGACCGAAACCGAGTTTAGATATTTTTCTTCCTATGGAATTAAAATCACTGTATTGCATAAAAATTCCTCCCCTGAAAGATATGGAATAATTATACAACACAGTGTTGTTTTTTACAAGGCTATTTTAAAATGTGGTCTCTATGTTTTTGGTGCAGAATTCGGGTGAATATCTGAAATAATCAAGATGTCCCTCTCTGATAAAGTATTTCGGCTTTTTGTGCGGATATTCAGCGTCAAAGGAATCAACGATTATAAGCTTGAATTTCATTTTTTCGGGAATAATGCTTTTAATGAAAACACTTGCCTGTTGACCCTCGTATACGTCAGGGGTGTATTCCGCTAGACCCGATAAATTTGGGGTGAGTTCAACGAAAATGCCGTAATTTTCAATGCTTCTTATGATACCGCTTACAGTTTCGCCTGTATTGAAATTCTGCGCATTTTCTTCCCACGTACCAAGTAATTCCTTATGTGTGAGGGTTACTCTGCCGTAATCGTCAAAACTTTTTATAATGGCTTTAATATTATCGCCCGGGGCAAATCTTACACTGGGGTGAGGTATTCTTGAAACGGAGATGTTATCAATGGGTAAAAGAGCGTTTATACCACAACCGATATCGCAAAAAACACCGAAGTTTTCAAGGTGAGTAACCTTAGCGTCAATAATATCACCGGGTGTTAATTCGGCTAATCTGTTGTCAATAAAATCTGTTTGAACTTTTTTTCTGCTGAGAATGGCTGTTTTGCCTTTGGGGGTATCTTTTATTTCTTCAATTATAAACCTTACGGGTTTATTCACACGTGCAATTATGGCTATATCACGGGTGGTGCCGTCGCTTATGCCGATGGCACATTCCTCACGGGGGATTATGCCGTGTATAAAACCAAAATCAATATGTAAATTGTGGTCGCAGTCACAAAAGCTTACCCTTTGCTCCAAGGGGATTTTTTCATAATATGCTCTCATAAAATTTTCAAAGGAGGATAGATGGAATCTGTTTTCTTTACTGTTTATAAGGAATCCTTCCGGGAAATATGACATCATAAAATTCACCTGTTTTCATTAATTTTTATCTTACTCTTTAATTTTATGTAAAAGTATGCTACAATATTTCATAATTTTATTTACGGAGGGATTTTTCGTGGATGTTCGTGTAGGCGATATTTTAGAGATGAAAAAACAACACCCTTGCGGTACAAAGCAGTTCTATGTTTTGCGTTCAGGTATGGATTTTCGTTTGCGTT
>JAZRFO010000158.1:0-6489 GCA_045643685.1 Acutalibacteraceae bacterium | reverse complement strand
GGATTCACCCGAGTGGGAATGCCTTTTCAATCTTCTTGATGCTATGTATATAAATCATCCTGTTAAGATTGATATTGCAGGTACAAAGCAGTCTATTTCTGAAATAACCGCGGAGATGTTGTTCTCCTGTTATGACACTTTTTATAATCTTTCAAATATGGCTCTTGCAGTAGCGGGTAACACTACTGTTGAGGAAGTTCTTGAGGTTGCAGACAGACTTCTTGAGGCGGATGAGGACGTTACGGTTGAACGTACTTTCTTAGAGGAGCCGTCATATATTGTTAAAGACTATGTGGAAGAAAATCTGCCTGTTTTAACACCTGTTTTTGCCTTTGGTTTCAAGGAAAGTCACGATACTCCCGAAAGAACGTTGCAGGAAGAAGTTGCAATGTCGGTTATTCTCGATATATTAGCAGGGCAGATGTCACCTTTGTATAAAGAGTTGCTCGACGACGGTCTTGTTAACAATACTTTTTCTACCGAGTATTTTCACGGTTACAATTATGCCACACCTCTTTTCTCGGGTGAGTCGGTAAATCCCCGTGAGGTTTCGGAAAGAATAAAGAAAGCGGCAAAGGAACTTAAAACAAACCTTATTACTGAAGAACAGTTTGAAACCGTACGTAAGAAACAGTACGGAAAAACCGTAAGAGCTTTTTCGGATGTGGATACGGTTGCAAATGCCCTTGTTATTTCTCATTTTGTTGATGAAGAGCTTTTTTCGGAGTTTGAAGTTATCAAAAATCTGGATTTGGATTTTGTCAACGATTTGCTTGTTAAATCCTTCAATGAAGAAACCGCAGTTCTTTCGGTGGTTTGTGGGAAATAGAGGTGTTTGATTTGAAGTTTTTTACAGATGTTGCCGAAGTTACCTTCGGCGGCATTGATAAAATATTTGATGTATCATCTACTTTTTGCGAGTTTTATATAGGTTCGAAATTTGTTGAGATTAAATGGTACGGTGTAATTATCGCATTCGGCTTTACTCTGGCGGCACTTTTTGGTGGTCGTATAGCCTACACATGGCGCATTAATCTTTCCAAAATGGTGGATGTTCTTATATATGGTTCCCTTGGTGGCATTATAGGTGCAAGAGCCTATTACGTTATTTTCGAGTGGGATTATTACAGTGAACATTTAGGTGAAATTTTCGCAATATGGCATGGCGGACTTGCTATTTACGGCGGTATTATAGGTGGAATTATTGCAGGATTTATAACCTGTAAACTTATAAAACTTAATTTCTTTAATCTTCTTGATATGGTTGGTATGAGCCTTCTTATAGGTCAGGGTATAGGCAGATGGGGTAACTACGCTAATCAGGAGGCGTTCGGTACGTTTACCGGTGGCAACTACGGTATGATGAGCGACAAAATAGTTCGTTACATTTCCCGCAATCCTGATAAATTCGGGCTTGAAGGCGTTACTGATATAGCCGCACATATTGAGGAAAACAATCTTTTTGTACACCCTACGTTCTTCTATGAATTTGCTTCTTGTATGGTAGGTTTTGTAGTATTGTACGTTATCCTGAAGAAATTCAGGAAGTTCAGTGGCCAGTTGTTTTTGTGCTACGGAATATGGTACGGCACCGAGAGAACTATTGTTGAGGGACTTAGAACGGATAGCCTTTATATAGGTAATACGGATTTGAGAGTTTCTCAGTTGCTTTCGTTGGTTATTGTAGCGGTTTGTCTTGTTTTACTTGTAGTAAACCTCATAAGGGTCAAGAAAAATCCCAAGCCAATTGAGGGTGTGGATTTCTTTCCCGAAGGTTCGGCTAAAACATTGAAAGAGAAAAAAGCCGAAAAAGAGGCTTTGGAAAACAGAAATAAAAAGGGTGAAGAAAATGGCTGAAATTATAAGCGGTAAAGTTGTTTCCGCCGCAAAGCGCGAGGAAATAAAAAATCGTGTGGCGAAGCTTAATGAGCAGGGTAAGCAGGTGGGGCTTGCGGTGATTATCGTAGGTAACAACAGTGCTTCAAGAGTATATGTAAATAACAAGAAAAAGGCATGTGAAGAAGTGGGTATAAACTCATTTGAATATGCACTTCCTGAGGAAACAACACAGGATGAACTTCTTGGTTTAATAGCACAACTCAATAATGACACTAAAGTCAATGGTATTTTGTGTCAGTTACCATTACCTTCACATATTGATGAGCAAGCGGTTATAAATGCAATTGACCCATCTAAGGACGTGGATGCTTTCCATCCATTTAACGTAGGACATATTATGATAGGGGACTACACTTTTTTACCGTGTACTCCTGCAGGAATTATGGAAATGCTTAAGTTCTATAATATCAGTGTAAAAGGCAAAAAATGTGTTGTTATCGGCAGAAGTAATATTGTAGGTAAGCCTATGGCAATGCTTCTTCTCAAAGAAAACGGAACGGTTGAAATCTGCCATTCAAGAACCGAAAATCTTAAAGAGGAAACTCTCAGTGCGGATATTCTTGTGGCGGCTGTTGGTAAAGCGTACTTTGTAACTGCTGATATGGTAAAAGATGGTGCAGTTGTAATTGACGTTGGTATGAACAGAAACGAAGATGGTAAACTTTGCGGGGACGTTTGCTATGATGAGGTTGAAAAGAAAGCATCATTTATAACTCCCGTACCCGGTGGTGTAGGTCCTATGACCATAACTATGCTCTTGGAAAACACCGTAAGAGCCGTTGAGGTATGAAAAAATTAAACTTAAAATGGCATAATAACCATAAAAACGAACTAATTTTTGTTAGTTTTTAATGACTGAAAACACCCTTGTTAACGGGCAGATTGCTTGACAACAGAGGGTGTTTATATTATAATAATTCTATCTGTAAAGTGGATTATCACTTATCTTTTTACGGTAAAAAGTACATTTTTGAAGGGATGCGTGTTTTATGACAGCATGTAAAAAGCCCCTCTGCGCTATACTTGCGTTTGTTCTTGTATTCGTGTTTATAGCTGCAGTACCCATTTCTGTTTTTGCTGAAGAAGGCGATGTGATTGAGTTTTCAGCAAACGAAATCGAAAACAACAAAAAATTGGATGAAGATTCAGGTCTTTACTATCTTCAGACCGCCGACGATCCTTCTTCATTGCAGATTGTTGGTTATGACTCAGAGAGAGCGGATAAAGAGATTAAAGTTCCTGCTACAATCGACAGTCTTACTGTTGTTGCTATCGGTGACTATGCATTTAAAGACAACAAAGTTGTTGAAAAAATCACCCTTGCTAACGACGTTATTAAGTTAGGCGAAGGTGCTTTCATGGGTTGTACCGCTCTTAAAGAGATTAAGAAAGACAAATCTCTTTCTGAAATCGGTGCTTCTGCATTTGAAGGTTGTACATCTTTGGAATCTTATAAAATCGCCGACGCTGTAACAGATATTCCTGCAAGATGCTTCGCAGGTTGTACATCTCTTACAGAAATCGATGTTCATAAGAATATCAAAAACGTTGCTAAAGATGCTTTTGTTGGTTCTGCTTGGGAAAATGCAAAAGAAGACGGCGTTCTCAGTTTCGGCAGAGTTTTATACTCTTACAAAGGTAATCTTAAAAATATCGAAATTCCCAAGGGCGTTTCCATTATCGAAGACTATGCTTTCCTCGGTAATACTGACCTTGAGACACTTACTTTCGGTCCCGACGTTGAAGAAATCGGTCTTTATGCTTTCCAGAACTGCGTAAACCTTAAGAAGGTTGAAATCGACGATGCTATGGGTATCGTAAACGCAGGTGCTTTCAAGGGTTGTAAATCCCTTAAAGAGGTTGACTTCTCAAATGCAACACTTGCAACTATCGGTTACGAGAGCTTTGCTGATTGTACATCACTTGTAAAAGTTGAAACAGCAGAAACTCTTTCCGAAATTGGTGATTACGCATTTGCGAACACAAAGATTAAAACAATCAAACTTTACAAAAACGTTAACTCTATTACCGCAGATGCTTTCTCAGGTGTTAAAACTCTTGAAAACTTCGAGGTTGTTGACAATAACAAAGAATTCTCTGCAGTAGATGGCGTTCTTTATAACAAGAAGGGTACATCAATCATCGCGTATCCCTCTGCTAGAAAAGGCGATTTTGAAATTCCCCAGGGCGTAAGCTCTATTTCTGACAGAGCGTTTATGAACTCTGTGGTTGCTAACGTTAAAGTAAGCGAAGACGCTTCTCTTGATTGGATTGGTGTTTCTGCATTCGAAAATTCAGCAATCACTTCATTTGAAGTTCCTGCTAACGTAAGCAAAATCAATAACGGCACATTCAAAAACGCAACTAAACTTTCAAAAATTGTATTTAATGAAGGTCTTACATATATCTGCGCTGCTGCATTTGAAGGTTGTTCAGCCCTTACAAGTGTTGAATTACCCGCAACAGTACAGACAATTGCAACAGGTGCATTCAAAAACGCAGGTCTTAAGAGTGTAAAAACAGGCGATGGTGTGGCTCAGATTGCCTCCGAAGCTTTCGCAGGTAACAAAAACCTTGCAGATGTTACACTTGGTAACAATGTTGCAAAAATCGGTAAAGACGCATTCAAGGATTGCGTTGCCCTTAAAAAGATTTCTATTCCTGCATCAGTAGTTGACTTCAATGGTGCTTCTTTCTCAGGTTGTACAGCACTTGCAACTATCGCAGTTGATGCTGCAAATAAAGCGTATAAGACAGTTGGTTCAGCAGTTTATTCTGCAGATGGTACAGTTCTTGTAATTGCAGGTACTGCAAAGAATACAACAATTGCTGTTGCTGACGGCACAAAGGTTATTGCCGCAAACGCATTTGATCTTGCTCCCAACGCTGTTGCAATTGCATTCCCCGAAACACTCGTTAACGTTGAAGCAGGTGCTCTTGACGTTACTGCTTGGTATGAAGCAAGTCTTGGTGTTGTATACGCAGGTAGCGTTCTTTACAAAGTAAAAGGCGAAATCGCTGATGTTGTTGTAGCAGAAGGTGTAAAAACAATTGCAGATGGTGCGGTTAAAAACGCTGCAGTTAAAAACCTTACTCTTCCCTCAACACTTGTTGAAATCGGCAAAAACGCTTTTGAAGGCACAGGTATTTCATCAGTTGTAATTCCCGATAGCGTTGTTACTATCGCTTCAGGCGCATTTAAGAACAGTGCCGCTCTTGAATCAGTAAAATTACCCGCAAACCTTGAAACAATGGGTGCCGGTGCATTCTCAGGTTGTACTGCTCTTGAAGCAATTACACTTCCCGCAAAGCTTAGGGTTCTTTCTGCTGACACATTCGCAGGTTGTTCTGTTCTTGCAAAGGTTGACCTTGGTTCAGTTGAAGAAATCGAACAGTACGCATTTGAGGGCTGTGCAATGCTTGAAACAATCACACTTCCCGCAAGTGTTGCAGTTTGTGAAGTTTTAGCATTCGAAGGTTGTACTGCTCTTGCAAAAATCAACGTTGATAAGGCTAATAAGGTTTACGCATCAAAAAAGGATGGCGTAGTTCTTACAGCTAACGAAGAAGGCGTATTTGATACAATTGCTATTTATCCCGCAGGTAAGAAGGGTGCTTACGCAGTTCCTGCAGAAATCACCAAAATCGGTGATAAGGCATTCTATAACTGTGATGCACTTACCGCTATCACATTCGCAGAGGGCTTTGACAGCATTGGTAACGAAGCTTTCTTTGATTGTGATTCAATCAAAAAAATCAAAATGCCCGATAGTGCAAGACATATCGGCGACTATGCATTTGCATCTTGTGACAATCTTCGTTACTTCAAGGTTATTAACAACCTTACTGACTACGCAGACAATGCATTTGATGGTTGTAACTACTTCAACTATGAAGCAGTTGATATCGATGTTGAAGACAACTACGGTGTAATCATCGGTGTTATTATCGGTGTGTTTGCAGTAATCGGTGTTGTATGGTACCTTGTTTACAACAAGAAACAGAAGAAAATTCAGAAAGAAATTCTTGAGAAAAATGCTATTGCAGAAGAACTTGCTGCAATGAAACTCAAAGAAGCTGAAGAAGCCAAAAAAGCTGAAGAAGAAACTGTATAATTGATACAATATAGAACGGCTGGTGAGTAAATCTCACGATCCGTTTATTATATGTGTAAATTAAAGAAGTTTAAGATTTTATATCATACACCCGAATATGCAGAGAAACCGCCGTCTACGGGGATTATAACGCCTGTTACGAATTTGGAATAGGTTTCATCACTTAAGAAAAGAAGTGCACCTGTAAGGTCCTCGGGGACACCGAAACGACCAAGGGGAGTGTGACCGATGATTTTTTCACTACGGGGTGTGAATGAACCGTCTTCATTATAAAGAAGGGCTTTGTTCTGATTTGTTGAGAAGAAACCGGGAGCAATAGCATTTACACGCAACCCAACCTCTGAAAAATGAACCGCCATAAACTGTGTGAAGTTTGAAATAGCCGCTTTAGCCGCTGAATATGCGGGGATTTTCGTAAGGGGTTTGTACGAGTTCATTGATGAAATGTTGATGATAGTTGCGTTTTCTTTACCTA